>DATFWH010000153.1:0-2924 GCA_035259465.1 Binatia bacterium | reverse complement strand
CCGACGCCGACCACGGTCGCGAGCAAGAGTCCCGACTCGAGCAACCGCCGCGGCCTGAACGATGGCCGCGGCTCGGTCGCCCACAGGACGATCAGCGGCACCAGGATCCATGCGCCGACAAGATCGCCGAGCGACCAAGTGAGCCAGATGTGACCGAGGAAATGCCAGGCGGCAAGCCCCGACAGCAGGAGACTCGTTACACCGATCGTGGAGCTCACCAGCGCCGCGCCGAGCGTGATGAGGGCAAACTTGAAAATCGTTTGCGCGCTGCGAAATACGTACGGCCCCGCTGCGTGCCGGCGGATAAGCCAGGCGGCGAGCACGGACTCTAAAGTATTGCCCGCCGCGATCGTGATCGTCGCCGCAGAAGAGCCCGAGGTCGTGAAGTTGACGAGAAAAGCGCCGATAAACACCGCCGGCCATAGCTCGATACCCCACAATATCAGCGCCGCGAGCGCGATGCCGGCCGGCGGCCAGACGGCCGACGCGCTTGCATGGAAGAAAGCCATCGACAGGCCGAATTTACCCGCGATTACATAAACGGAGACGAGAAGAACGAAGCAGACGTATAGTGGCGGGCGCCGCGTAACCATGAACCGCGATGTCGCTGTGCGTTAAGTAAAATAAAGTAAAACGCCGAATGGAGTTCCATCATCCGCATCTTTGCAGTCCAAAGTCAATACGCACTTGACGCCTCGCTCGCGCTCCGGCAAGATTCGAGGGGTGAATAGCGCAACGGCGTGCGCATTGGCGATTTTGTTCTTTGCTCTGGCGGCGCTTCCCGCGCCCGCTTCGGAGACTCCGATCCGCGTCGCGACGCCGGGCGCGCTGACCGGCGCGATTCCGGTCTATCTCGGCGCGAAAAGAGGCGTCTTCGGCAAGTACGGCCTCGGCGTCGAGGTCATCGCCACGCGCAACGAGCAGATGAACATGCAGGCGCTGATGTCGAACAGCGTGCAGTTCCTCACCTCCAGCACGACCGGACTCTTCTACCTCGCCAAGCAGGGCGCCGACGCGGTCGGCCTCGCCTCGTGGAACAACTCGTCGCCGTACAGTCTCGGCAGCCGATTGAAGATCAAGGACCTGAAGGAGCTGCGCGGGAAAAAAATCGCCTCGAGCGGCGCCGGCGGCCGCGCCGAGGCATTCATCCTGTTCATGCTCAGCAAGGTCGGCCTCGACCCGAAAAAGGATGTGCAGATCATCGGCCTGTCGGGCGGCTCCGCCGTGCGCCTCGCCGCCGTCGCGTCGGGCAACATCGACGCGACGCTGATCTCCACGCTGCAGGGCCGCTACGCCGAGAAAATCGGCCTCACCGTGCTTACGCTGCCGCTCGAATACATGTGGGGCATCAATCTCACGCGCAAATCCTATCTCGACAAGAACCGGCCGATAGTGAAGGCGTACCTCAAGGGACTCTCCGAATCGGTCCGGCTCATGATGGCCGACAAAGAAGGCACGATCAAATTAATGACGCAGGTGCTGCGCATCGAGGATCGCGACAGTCTGGAATACGCGTACCGCATGACGGTGGCGGACGCGCGTACCGACCTTTACCCGACCGAAGAATCGATCGTGAACGTGCTCAAGACGATGAGCTACGAGGACCCGGCGTTTCTCTCGATCCCGCCGTACAAGCACTTCGATCTCTCGCTGATCGAAGAGCTGAAGGCTGAGGCGCGCTGACGAAGGAGGCGAACATGGCTTATGACCTGCTGATCAAAGGCGGCCGCATCTACGACGGCAGCGGCATGCCGTCGTACATGGGCGACGTCGCGGTGAAGAACGGCCGCATCGCCGAGATCGGGCGCATCTCCGGCGCCGCCGCGCGGACAATCGACGCCGCCGGCCTCGCCGTCGCGCCGGGATTCATCGATCACCACACGCACATGGACGCGCAGATATTCTGGGACCCCTACGCGACTTCCGAGCCGCAGCACGGCGTCACCTCCATCGTCATGGGGAACTGCGGCTTGACGCTCGCGCCGGCCGCCGAGAGCGACCACGACGCGCTGGTAAAAAGTTTTGTCCGTGTCGAGGCGATGCCGCGAAGCGTGCTCGAGATGGGCGTGCCATGGGGCTGGCACAGTTACGGCGAATATCTTGACGCGCTCCAAGGCAAGATCGGCGTGAACGTCGGCGGCCTTGTCGGGCATATCGCCGTGCGCCAGCGCGTCATGGGCGAGGAGTCGGTCGAGCGCGCCGCGACGCCGAAGGAGATCGAGCAGATGCGCGGCCACGTGCTCGAAGCGATGGAGAGCGGCGCTCTCGGCTTTTCCACGAATCGCAACGAGCGCCATATGCGCGAGGACGGAAAGCCCGTCGGCAGCCGGCTTGCCACCGACGAGGAGTTCTTCGCTCTTTGTCAAGTTTTGAGCGAGCTTAACTCCGGCATCATCGAGACCATCCTGGGTCTTAACAAGGTCGAGCACTTTAAATTCTATGACCGCGTCGCGCGCACGACCGGGCGGCCGGTGCTGTGGCAGAGCCTGCAGCACCGCTGGGCCGAGCCCGATCTCTGGCGCCAGCAGCTCGACGCCGTCGCGCCGATCTTCGCCGACGGCTATCAGGCCTACGGGCTCTCGCATACGGTCCCGCTCATCCGCCGCTTCACGCTGAAGAACTGCCAGGTGTTCGACGAGCTGCCGGTCTGGAAGGCGCTCATGTTCCTGCCCGTCGACGCGCGCCGCGAGGCGTTCAAAGACCCGGCGACGCGCGAGAAGATGCGCGCCGACTTCAGCGCGCCGCGGCACATCAATTTTCATCGCCGCTGGGACGTGCTCCGAGTCGATAAAACGATCAAGCCGGAAAATCAGAAATACACCGGCAAAAGCATCGCGGAAGTGGCTGCGATGCGCTCACAGGAGCCGCTCGATGCGTTCCTCGATCTCGCGCTCGAAGAAGATCTCGAGACCGTCTATTGGAAC
>DATFWH010000152.1:0-27580 GCA_035259465.1 Binatia bacterium | reverse complement strand
TCGCGGTCGCGCTCGCGTTCCTCCGCATCGCGAGGCGCACCGAGGTGATCTGACATGAGCGAGCGGATGAAAACCGCCGGCGCGCGCGCGGCCCGCTGGACGATCCTCGGCGTCATCACGTTTTTCCTCGCGTTCCCGTTCGCCTGGATGCTGATCACGACCTTCAAGACCACCGGCGACCTCTACAATCTCCAGCACAACCCGTTTCTCTTCTACGAGCCGCCGACCTTCGAGCACGTGCATCGGCTCTTCACCGAGACGCTCTACGGCCAGTGGCTCCTCAACACCGCGTTCGTCGGCGCCATGGTCGTCGCGATCACGCTCGCGCTCGCGGTGCCGGCGGGCTACGCGCTCGCGCGACTGACCGGCGGCTTCGGCGAGAAGCTCGGCATCGGCATCTTCCTCACCTACCTCGTGCCGCCGACGCTGCTCTTCATCCCGCTCTCGCGCGTGGTCGTGAACCTCGGCCTCGACGACTCGCTCTGGTCGCTCGTCATTGTCTATCCGTCGTTCACGATCCCTTTCTCGACCTGGCTCATGATGGGCTTCTTCAAGGCCATCCCGAAGGACGTCGAGGAGGCCGCGATGGTCGACGGCTACAGTCGGCTCGCCGCCTTCTTCAAGGTCGTCGTGCCGATCTCGTCGTCCGGCATCTTGACCGTCGCGATCTTCAGCTTCACCCTCGTGCTTCAGGAATTCGTCTACGCCGTGACGTTCATCTCCTCGACGCGCCACATGACCGTCGGCATCGGCGTGCCGACCTTTCTCGTCCACGGCGACGTCTACTTCTGGGGCTCGCTCATGGCCGGCTGCTTCATCGCCGGCGTCCCTGTCGCGATCCTCTACAATTTAATCGTCGATAGATTTATCGCGGGATTCACGGTCGGAGCGGTGAAGTAGGGGCGAGCCAACAGATTTTTATCTGATTGGTTTGGTTGAACGCGATTCGCAGGAGCTAAGTTTTCACTCCCGCCGCGTAGTGCTCCCACGCTCTCTCGGTCGATTTCGGCTTGAATGTCTGGCGGGCGGCTTTTTCGGCGGCGGCGGAATCGAGATAGATCGGCTTGCCGAGCTTCATCGCCTCGCTCTGCAGGCGCGCGGACTCTTCGAGATAGAGCGCGAGGATCGCGGCCTCGCGAATCGTCCGGCCGACGACGACGGCGCCGTGGCCGCGCAGCAGGATCGCCTTGGCCGGGCCGAGGATCTTCGCGATATCGGCGGCGCGCTCGGGCGTCTCGACCTGCCCGGCGCCCGCGAAGACCGGCACGCCCTCGTAGAAGACCGCGCTGTAGTTGTGCATCGGCCGCACGGTCTCGCCTACGACGGTGAGCAGAATCACGTGCTCGGAGTGGAAGTGGATTACTGCGCCGGCGTCGGGGCGCGCTTTGTAGACCGCCTGGTGGACCGCCGACTGCGGCACGGCCTTGTCGAAGTCGACGACGAAGAGCTCCGAAGCTTTCACGAGCGCGGGACTCTTCCGCGGCATGAAGAGCATTTTGTCGCCGCCGACGCGCGCGCTCAGATGCGCGAAGGCGTCGGAGAGCCCCTCGCGCGCGATGATGCGCAGCGCGGTTATAAAATCCTTTTTGAGAGAAGGAAGTTTCAAGTTTCTAGTTTCAAAGTTAAGAGGCCTTTTTAGTCCGTCATCCCCGAATGCTTTAATCGGGGATCCATCCGAGAAATGCCTGGATTCCCGCTTTCGCGGGAATGACGGAATCGAAATAACCGCAGGAATGTCTTGTCAATGTCCTCCGATCCTGAAACTTGAAACCTGAAACTATATCTTTTTCCTCTGCCCTTTTAATTTCTCCCCATTGATCAAATAATCGCCTTTGACCGCGAGGCGCGCCTCTTCCTCCAGATCGTCGTCCCAGTCGCCCAGCGGGTAGCCGTACCACGGGTTCTTCGGCGATAGGCGCGGCAGGCCCAGCTCCTCCCATATCTTCCGCGCGTTCTCCATGTATTCTTTCTTCGGCAGCGAGACCGGCGGGAACTTGTCGCGGAGAATCGCGTTCACCAGCATCGCGGACTCGTCCGCCTGTCGCGTCTCGACCGGCTCGTCGTCGCGCGAGAACGGCGGGCCGTGGCCGCGCTCGCGCCCCTTGAGGATCTGCACGTCCTTGTCGGGCATCGAGCGGTAGGAGATCGCCCACATGACCATGTCCATGTCCCACGGATCGATGTCCTCGTCGACCGCCACGAGGAACTTGCCGACCGCGGGATGGAACGTCGCCGCGCCCATGAGCGCGCGCCATGTCTCCGCCTCGGTGGGATTTTTCATCTGCACGACGATCACCTTGCGCAAATTGGTGAGCGGCTCGTGCAGCGCGACCTTGACGACGCTCTTGATGCCGAGCTCGCCCTTCAAGTGCTTCAAGAACAGCGGCTCATATCCGACGCGCTTGATGATGCTCGACTCGCTCGGCGTCACCTGGCTCGTCCACGAGACCAGGATCGGATTTTTCTTCCGTGTGATCGCGGTCACCTGCATGAACGGGTTCATCATGCGCGGGTGCATGTAGCCGTGCGACTCCCCGAACGGCCCCTCGGGCTCCACCGCGTCCGTGGCGAGAATGCCTTCGATGACGATCTCGGCGTCGGCCGGGACTTCGATGTCGACGGTCTTGCATTTGACCAGCCGGATCGGCTCGTCGACGAGGCCGCCGGCGACGGCCAATTCGTCCACGCCGTACGGCACCTTCTGCACCGCGGCGTAGGAGACGACCGGCGGCGGGCCGACGACGACCGCGGCCTGGAGCGGGATGCCCTTCGCCTTGCATTTCTGCCAGTGCGCGAGCACGTGCTGTCCTGGGCCCGGGAAGATGCCGAGGCGGTCCTTCGCCTTCAAGTGGCCGCGGTAGTTGCCGACGTTGCGGATGCCGGTGTCGGGGTCTTTGGTGATCCAGTGGCCGGCGGTGATGAACGGCGCGCCGTCGAAGCCGGGCGTCGAGATCGGCACCGGAAACTGATCGAGGCCGCCGGAGCGCTTCACGTCGGCGCCGGTGAGCACGACCTGATGCACCGGCCCGTTCTTAACCATCATCGGCTCGACCGGCGCGCGGAACGCCTTTTGCCACTTGTCCGCGACGGCGTCGGCTTCGCAGTCGAGGCCGACCGCGACGATGTATTTCGAGCCCGCCATGACACCGACCGCGACCGGAATGTCGTAATGCTTGCGCTTGACGCCGGTCACGTTCTCGAAGAGAAAGCCGCGCCAGTCTTTTTCCGGCAGGCCGCCGCGGTACTGCCAGCGCACGAGCGGGTGCATCTCGGTGTCCTTGTTGATGAGACGGCTGACGCGCACGAGCAGGCCCGCGCGCTCCAGCGCCTCGATGTGGTCGCGCAGATCGGCGTAGCCGCGCCCGATCCGCCTCACTTTCGCCGCACTCTTGGCCATGAGAATCTCCTTACGGGTTTCAGGATTGAAGGGTTGCAGGGTTCAAGGGTTAAAAGCAAGAGATTTCAGATCGATCCTCCGATGTAGTCAACCCTTAAACTCTTAAACCCTTCAACCTATTTTATTCCCAGCTCCTTGTTCACCTCGCGGAGCAGCGTGAAGTCGAAGACCTTCGCCGCCGGCAGCGGCTCGGGCAGTTTCAAGATCTGCGCGTCGAGCGCGAGGTATTCCTTTATCTCCTCGTCGGACGGAATGCCGGTGACGGTAAATGCCGGCTTCGACATGCGATAGGATTCGAGCGCGGTCGGCACGTCGGTGTTCCACATCTTGGCGAGCATCTCGCTCATCTCCCGCTCGTGCTCGGCGAAGTAGCGCGCCGCGCGCGCCTTGGCGCGGAGCATTTTTTTCACCAGCGCGGGATTCTCGTGCAGCAGCTTCGTGTTCACTGTGAGGCCGTTCTGGATGGACGCGAACTTGTCGATCGAGCTGTCGAGGATATTCATCTTGAATTTGTCGCGGCCGATCAGCACCCAGGGCGGGCTGATCGCCGACACCTGGATCGCGTTCGTCACCAGCGCCTGGAGCTGGCGCGACTCCTCGCCCGCCTGGATGAAGCTCACATCCTTGTCCGGGTCGAGGCCGTGGTAGGCGAGGAGCTTGCGCGCGGCGGTGTGCTGGCTGCCGCCGATCGTGACGATGCCCATGATCTTGCCCTTGACGTCCTTGACCGTCTTGATCTCGGGGCGCGCGATGAGCCAGAAGAGCGGGCGGCGGAGACTCACCGACACCGCCGTCAGCGGCGCGCCGCGCTGGACCGCGCGGATCGCGCTGCCGATCGAGCTGAGTCCCGCGAGCTCGCCGGTGATGCCGGCGGCGATCGCGGCGTTGGCCGACATCTGGATCAGCTGCGGCTCGAGGCCTTCCTCTCTGAAGTAGCCCTTCTCCTTGGCGATGAAAAACTCGATCGAGGTGATGCCGCTGCTGGAATAACTGATCGGGACTTTGGTGAGCTGCTGCGCGCGGGCCGCTGCTGCGAACAGGATCGAAAGCAGAATTGCAGCAATGTAGCGCATCGTCACTGCCTGCGTTTCCGGACGCGCTCGTCCAAAAAATTCGACCATTTCTTGCTGACCTTTTCCTTCAGCTCCGGGCTCGCGCCGGAGACGAGCGGGAACTGGTCGCGCCACTCGTACGGGCGCGTCGCGTCGATCAGCGCGCGCGAGCTGAAGCCTTTCTCCTCGCGCGGGATCGCCGGGTCGAGCGGCCCGCTCCAGCAGCGGTCGATGATCTCGATCGAGCGCGACGGGTCGCTGCGCGTGCTGATCGCCCAGATGACTTCGTCGGACTTCGTGATGTCGACGTCGTCGTCGACCACGACGACGTAGCGGCCGAGGTACGCACCGGCGCGGCACTGGCTCGCGATGACCGCGGCTTGCCGCGCGTGGCCGGGATAGCGCTGGCGGATCGCGAGCACGGTCATGAACCGTCCCGCCGCCGGGTGCACCCAGACCGCCTTCACGTCGGGCACGCCAGCGTCGTCGAGCGCGTTCCAGAGAAAGCCCGCGCGCATGAGACACGAATGCATATTGTCGCCGCTCGAGGGACGCAGCAGCGGGAAGCCGCAGAGGATCGGATCGCGCCGGTGATAGACCGCTTTGACGCGGATCACCGGCTCGTTCTGGCTGCTCGCGTAGTAGCCGGTCCATTCGCCGAACGGCCCTTCGACCGTCGTCTCGCCGGGAATCACCTCGCCTTCGATCGCGAGCTCGGAGTCGGCCGGCAGCGGCAGGCCGGTGAGCGGGCCGGCAACGAGCTTCACCGGCTTTCCCAGAATGCCGCCGGCATAGGCGTATTCGCTCACGCCGTTGGGCGCGTCGGTCGATGCGACGAGAAAATAGATCGGGTGATGGCCAAAGGAGATCGCGATGGGACACGGTTTGCCCGCGGCGAAATATTTATCGCGATGCACGCGCCCGTGTTTGCCGGGCGACATGTGGAGACCGATGCGGTCCTTCGCGTAGACTATCACGCGGTAGGTGCCGACGTTGACCCAGCCGTCGTCGGGGTCGCGCGTGACCACGAGGTCGTCGGTGCCGATGTAGCGGCCGCCGTCGAGCTCGTGCCAGCGCGGCACGGGAAATTTCAGCAGATCGATGTCGGCGCCGCGGATCGCGTGCGCGAAAATCGAGCCGTCTTTTACGGTCTCGGGATCGATCGCTTTGATGTCCTTCGCGCGGCGGCGCCATTGCTGGATGAAATCGAAATCGCCGAGCGCGGGGTCCATCGCGAGCGTGAGCGAGAGGCGGCCCACGGACGAGACGAGATTCGCCGCGACGCGATGGCCTTCGGGATAGCTTTTAATCTTGTCGAAGAGCAGCGCCGGGCGCGCGCGCTCGTGCGCGGCGAATTTTTCGTTGGCGAGCTCGGCGAGCGCCGCGAGCTCGAGATCCCAATCGACGCCGTCGATCTTTTCCAGCTCGCCCAGACGGTCGACCTGCTGGAGCCACTCGCGGAGATCGGGCATGGAACTCAGGCTTTGGCGCGCACGGGCGGGACCTGCGGCGCCGAAGCGGAGCCGATGGAATTCTC
The DNA here is from genome assembly GCA_035259465.1 of Binatia bacterium. GTDB lineage: Bacteria > Desulfobacterota > Binatia > UBA9968 > UBA9968 > JAJPJQ01. Next base: position 21,594 of record DATFWH010000152.1, on the reverse strand, counting down.
CGGCTCCTCGCGGTAGAGGCCGAAGGCGTTCAGGATCGGAATGTCGTTGACGCAGAAAAGGATCGCGTCGTCCGACTTGGAAATATTCGTGTGCTCGTGCCACGCCCAGTTGGGCACGACGAATGAGTCGTGCCGATTCCATTCGATCGTCGTGTCGCCGACGACGGTCTTCCCTTCCCCGCGCACGACGAAATACATTGCGCTGGAGGTATGGCGATGTCTTTTCGTCCGTTCGCCGGGCCGGAGCATCTGGATCCAGCAGCCGAGCGTCGGCAGCGTGGAAGTCCCGGCGACGGGATTGACGTATTCGAGCGCGACGCCGTCGTACGGGCTGCCCGCGCTTCCCGCGTGCGCTTTGAGCGCCGCCTCGGTCTCCTTCCAGCGGTAGCGAAAGGGTAAATCGACAGACTTGCGATGCTCCCACGACGGGCGCAGAGCGCCGGCGCGGATTTGAAACGCCTGGTCGTCTTTCTTCAGCGGCTGGAGCTGATTGCCGGGATACGGCTCGTAAAAAGGCTGGTTCAAGGCCAAGATCAGCGGCACGTCGAGCGCGTCAAGCCAGATCGTGGCGTTCCCGGTCGCGTTCCGGTGATCATGCCAGGTCCATTTGGGCGTGAGAATCAGATCGTAATTCTCCATCGGGCACATCTCGCCGTCGACCGTCGTGAAGACATCGCCGTCGCCCTGGATGACGAAGCGGATCGCCGCCATCGTGTGGCGATGCGCCCACGCATGCTCGCCGGGCTTGATCATTTGAATGCCCATGAGCAGCGTGTGCGTCGTGCCGTGATTGGTGAGGCCGGGATTCTCGAACAGCAGGCTGCGCCGCGCGGTCTCGCTCTCGGGCAGCGCCACGCACGCTTCGAGCAGCTTTTGATAGACCATCTCCCACGGCCAGATGTAGGGATCGCCCTTGGGCTTGGGGCCGCCGACGGCGCGCACGAGCATATCCTCGTACGCCCACTGCCCGGTCATGTGGAGCGCCTTCAGCTCCTCGTCGAAGGCTTTTAAATCCTTCGCCTTCGGCTCAGGCCGTGCCATACCGCAGCTCCATCGTCGGGTTGCTTCCGGCAACCGAGTCACAGATGCCGTCGAGATAAACCTTCCAGGCCATCATCGATTCTTCCGCCGCGCGGATCGCGGCGTCTTTTTCGGCATCGCTCTTGAGATATTTCTCCAGGAGCTCGAACGAGCCGCCGCCGTGGATCTGGTCGACGGAATCGTGCAGCAGCCAAAACTCGGCCTGCTCGGGCGTGAGCTTGAGCTGGCGCATCCAGCGCTCGGCCTCGAGCGCGGAGAAGTTGCCACAGTTCCTATCGTTGGTGCGCTCGAGCACCGCTTTCGCGGCGAGGCCCTCGTACCAGGTGCGGTTTTTGGTCAAGGCCTCCCACGCGTGGAGCGCGACGACGGTCGTCGGCAGCGGTTTCGCCTGCTCGATCTGCTCGCGCGTCAAACCCACGGCGATTCCCATGCGCACGAGCAGCTCGAAGTGCGAATGGCCTTCGAGTGCCTCCTCTTCGTAGAGGTTTTCCGTGACGATGAACTTCCGGACTTCGACGTGCGGGCAGTTGCCGACGACGTAAGCCCAGCAGCGCCGGCTGTGGCGCGTGAACGTGCTCCAATTCTGGATCAGCGCGCGGGCGCCGCTTATCGCCAGATGATCCTTGGAGTAGGCCGCCCACTTGAGGTTGGCGCTGCAGCTGGCGACCGCTTTGTCGAGCGACTGGACAAAGGGCGAAGAAGCTTGGCCCATAAGAATCCCTCCCGGCGACAACCAATTTATATAGGCCAAAGGCGGGTGTTATGTCTAGCGCGCAACTTTTCCTTCTTTCATTTCCATCTGGCTAATCCCGCCCTCCCGTTGTATACCTGAGCCGCGAAAATTCGCCTGGGAAGGAGAGCATCGTGAATAAGTCTATCCGCGTGTTCGCGGCTGCGGGAGCGTTCGCCGCGGCGATGGGGCTTCCTTTTCTCCACGAGGGCGATCTGCTTCGCGGCCAGGCGGCGCCGCAGTCGAGCCAATTTCAAGTGGACCCTTTCTGGCCCAAGCCGCTGCCCAATGACTGGGTGACCGGCAACGTTGGCGGCACCTGCGTCGACAAGAACGATCACGTGTTTATCGTGACTCGGACCGCCGACCCGGCGAACCTGACGCCGGCGGAAAAAGAGGTCGGCAGGGCCGCGCCGCCGATCATCGAGTTCGACGTCGAGGGCAACTTGGTCAACTCATGGGGCGATCCGAAGATCGTGCCGAGCGGAGCCCACGACTGTTACTTCGATCCCGAGGGAAATATCTGGATCGGCGGCAACACCGACGCGATCGCGCAGAAGTATTCGCGCGACGGCAAGCTCCTGCTGCAGATCGGCACCAAGGGGAAATTCGATACGGCGGACGGCAGCGAGAAGGGCGCGGCATCGAACGCGAGCCACACGCTGTTAAACAGGCCCGCGAGCTTCGCGGTCGATCCGGCGAACGGCGAAGTCTACATCGCCGACGGCTACGGCAACCGGCGAGTCGTCGTCTTCGACCGGGAAGGGAAGTACATTCGGCAGTTCGGGCGCCAGGCGACCAAAGAGGAAGCCGAGGCGAACATCGGCGGCGTCTTTCTAGGCATCGTCCACTGCGTCATTATGAGCAACGACGGCTTGCTCTATGTCTGCGACCGCGACGGCAAGCGCATCCAGGTGTTCGACAAGGCGGGCAATTTCAAAAAGAATTTTTTCATCAAGCGGCGCCGCGCCGATCTTCCGGGCAACGGATCGCCGTGGTGGATTCACCTGTCGCACGACCCGGCGCAGAAGACGATGTACGTCGCCGACGGCGTCAACGAGATCATCTGGACGCTCGACCGCGCGAGCGGCCAGACGCAGGCGGGCTTCGGCACGCTCGGCCACATGGCCGGCGAGTTCACCTTCCTCCACACGATCACGATGAACTCCAAGGGCGATATCTTCGTCGGCGAGACCGTCGGCGGCCGCAGAGTGCAGAAGTTTAAAGCGATGGGAAATTAAGCCGATTTCGCGGCGGCGAATGTTTTAGCGCGCTTTCGCGGCCCTCTCTGTGAAGTCTTTCATGACCGCGAAATACGCGTCGCCGCCGACCTCGAACGTGTCGTTGTGGTGCGCGCCGCGCAGCGCGTGAAATTCTTTCGGGCCGGTCGCCGCGTCGAAGACGCGTTTTCCCTGCTCGAACGGCACGATGTCGTCTCTGTCGCCGTGCACGACGAGCAGCGGCGCCCGGATCTTCTTCACCTTCTCGATCACGTCGTAGCGCGTCGTAATCAGCGCGCCGACCGGCAGCCACGGGTAGATCGCCTTCGCCATCGCCGGGATCGACGCGAAAGGCGCTTCGAGAATTACCGCGAGACATTCCTGCCGTCCGGCCAACTCCGCCGCCACTGCCGAGCCCAACGATTGGCCGAAGAGGACGATCCGTTTAGGATCGATATCGCTACGCCTCATTAAGTAGCTGAACGCCGCATCGGCGTCTTCGTACGTTCCCTTTTCCGAGACGACGCCTTCACTCCGGCCGTAGCCGCGGTAGTCGATCATGAAGACGTTGGCGCGCACTTTGTCGTGCAGCATCTGCGCGCCCCGCGCGCGATGGCCGATGTTTCCGCCGTTGCCGTGAAACCAGAGAAGCGTCGTCTTCGCGCCCGGATAGGAGACGAGCCAGCCGTTGAGCTTCACGCCGTCGGCGGTCGTAAAATAAATGTCCTCGTAATCGACGCCGTAGTCCTTCGGCGTCGCCTCGATCGCGGAGCTGGGGAAAAAGATGAATTTCTCGTCCATGAAACATGCCGCGAAAGCTATCGCGGCCGTCGACAAGATTAAAACCCGAAGTATTCTGACAATCGGATGACCGGGTCGAGCAAGAAGCGCTGCGAGTAATGAGCGGGCCGTATGTTTTTCGGTCTCAGGACCTGCCATTAATGTTTGTGCTCGCCGCGGAGCTTCCATTCAAGCCCGTCGATGATGCACTCGACGCTCGCCTGGAGAATGTCCGCGGCGACGCCGACCGTGCCCCAGCGCTCTCTGCCGTCGCTGAAGATGCCGAGCACGCGCACCGGCGCGCCGAAGCCCTGCTCCTCGTCTTCCGGCAGATCGCCGGCATTCAGCAGGCGGACATCGAATTCTTCCAGCCGCACCTCGGAGAGCTGCGGATAATGCTGCTCCAAAACTTTCCGCATGGCGTTATCGACCGCGTGCACCGGCCCGCGGCCGGTGGCCGCGACCAATTCCTCCTCGCCGAAGATCTCGATCAGCACAGAGGCCTCCGTGGAGCTGCGCGACTCGTCGAGCGCCTGGAAATCGACCTGATCGTCGATTTTACACTTGAGCACGCGAAACGGCTTCAAATAATCCTCGCGCTTGCGGATCGACATCAGTTCGAAGGACGCCCAAGCGCCTTCCAAGCGGAAGAAGGCTTCCTTAAGATCCCTTCCCATGCGCGTTCCTCCTCAAATCGAGCCTAATAGAAGCGGTTTTGCATTATACCGTCGCCGCGCGCGCGTGGGAATGGAGGAAAGATTCTTCCAAAACAGCCGGCCGTTTGGTATCATGGTCTCCTGAATGAGGGGAAAAACGCTGATGAAGGAAAACAAGGTTTCTAACGAGCGTTTAAACCACTTCTTTCACGACATGACGCGTCGGAGCTTCTGGCAGCTCGGCATCAACGACGCGACGGTCGCCCGCTATGTCGCCGACGTACTGACGGACTTCGCCAGCACGAATAACCTCTATCGCATCCGCTCGCAAGCGGGCAAACAAGTCGACAGCGTGGTCGATATCCTCAACGAAAAGAGCGACCCGGCGGGCGAAAACAGCGTCGTCCAGGAACGCGAGCTGCGCAAGTATCTCGGCGACTACACGCTGTTCATGAGCGGCGTCTTCCGAGCGCACGTGGAAAAATCCGGCTACCTCGAATACTATCTCGAACAAGGACAGCGCTCTTATTGGACCGTGTCCGAGCTGGATTTGTCGCTTTATCGAACCGGCTTCATCCTCTTCCAGGAACTTTCGAAAAAGTTCGAGTATTACTCCGGCGCCCTCGATTACATGCGCAAAGCCTATTTCGCATCGGAGCCCGGCGAAGATCCTTTCGCGGGCTGGTTCAAGCAGGTCGAGGGCTGGATCACGACCAACCTGACGGAGAATTGACCCGCCCGCGATCAAGCCAGGGGTGAGCACTGAAATATTTCTTCCTAAGTCTCCTGGCGCTCCTCGTTTCCGCCCTGCTCTTTATCGGTCTAGCCGTCAACGCGCTGTTCTTTCCCCCGCTGCACAAGGCCGAGACCGTCACCGTCAAAGTCGAGCGCGGCGAGCCGTTCGCTTCCGTGGTAAGGAAGCTGAGCGAGCAGGGCGCGGTTCCGCACGAGAAGGTTTTTTCCCTATGGGCGCGCCTTTGGCGCCTGGATAAAAAAATCCATTCGGGCGTTTACCGCTTCGAGCTGCCGATGGCGCCCGCCAGCGTCATGAAGCGAATGATCCCCGGACTCGGGCCGTTTCATCGCGTCACCGTTCCCGAAGGGCTGAACGTTAGAGAGATCGCGGCACTGCTGGAGGAAGCGAAGGTCGGGGACCGGGAAAAATTCGCCGCGGCCGCCGGGAGCCCTGAATTGCTCGCGCAGGTCGGCCTCGCGGACAGGGGCGTCGAAGGCTACCTCTTTCCCGACACGTATTTTTTCCCCGAAGGAATGACCGAGACGGAAGTCTTGGCGGCGATGGTCGAGCAATTTCACAGCAACGTCGATCCGCTGCTCGCGCAGGCGAAGCCGCAGCTGAGTCCCCACGAAGTCGTAACGCTCGCATCGATGATCGAAAAGGAGACCGGCAACGCCGCCGAGCGGCCGCTCGTCTCGGCCGTATTTTACAACCGATTGAAGATCGGTCTGCCGCTGCAAAGCGACCCGACGGCGGTTTACGGCCTCGATAGCGCGCCGAAGATCATCACGCATAAAGATCTGAAAAACCCTAGCCCGTATAATACCTACAGGATCAAAGGCCTTCCTCCGGGCCCGATCTGCAATCCCGGACTTCCGGCCCTCAAGGCGGCGCTCGCGCCCGCCGCCGTGCCGTACCTCTACTTCGTATCGAAGAACGACGGGTCGCATCTTTTCTCCGTCGAGCTCGCCGAGCACAACGTCGGCGTCAAAACCTATCAGGGCGGCGGCGACAAACAGCCGGTAAAGCAGGGCGGCGAAAAGCGCCCGCTGAAGCGCGCCTCCCGCTGACTCGTCTTTTCTCGCGCTTTCCCCGTGCTATATTCGTGGGGTGAGCCTTTCCGCGGCGCCGGATGAACTGATCGATTCGCTGCGCCGGCGCTTGGCGGCTCAGGCGCTGTGGCGCTCGGCGCTGTTTTTTATCCCGCCGCTGCTCGCCGCCTGGTACATCGTTTTTTTTCTTTACTGCTTCGCCTGGCTCGGCCCGGATGCGGTGATGGCGACCGGCGCGGCGGTCCTGATCGCCGCGGCCGCCCTGACAGGCGCGCGATTCCACCGGCGCGCTCCGTCCCGACTCGTCGCCGCCCGACTGGCCGACGAAAAATCGAACGGCGAGGAGCGCTTCGTCACGCTCGCAACGATCGGCGACGCCGGTCCGGCGGAGTTCATTTCGCGGCTAAGAACCGAAGCCGCCGCGATTGCGCGGCGCATCAACTTCAGGCGAGACTTTCCGTTCCGCGGCGAGCGCGCCGTTCTAAATTCCCTTATCGCCGCGCTCGCCGCCGTGATCGTTTTTCAGCTCGCTTTCGAGTGGCTGCCGGCATGGACTCCCGCCGCGCCGGACGCGAAGCTGGCCGCGGCGGCGAACAGGCTCGCCCAGGCGACGCGCTTCGCGGACCTCGCGGCCGACATTTCGGCCGCAGCACAAAAACTTCGGCAGCGCTCTCTCGCCGCAGAAGAAAAGCAGGCGATTGTCCGTGACGCGCTGAATAAAATCGAGGAGCGCATCGCGGCGGAAAAAAAGCGGGGCGGCGACGTCGCAAGCCTGGACGCCGCCGCGAGGCAAATCAACGAGGCAGCAAAACCAGAAAGCCCGAGCATGAGCCTGCTCCCCCTGCGCCTCCCCTGGGTGACGCGGGGCGACGGCGCTGGGGGCGGCGAAGGCTCTGGCCAAGGCGACGGGAGCGGCGCGGCGCAGAAGCTCGAGGGCAAAGGCGGCGGCGGTAAAGGCACGGGGCGCAGCAAAGGCGAGGCGTCGGGCACAAAAACATTAGATCCCTCGCGCCAAACGAAAGATGAACCGCAATTCGCCGTACAAAGCGAAAAGCGCTTGGAGCGCCCCGATTATCTGCGACAAGACGCATTGAAGCAAAAAGACGGCGGTGACAAGGAAGGGCGCAAATCCGCCGGGGAAAAGAACGGCGACGGCAAAGGCGGTGACATTAACTATCGCGCAGGAGTGAATACCGAGCGCAAGGGCGACACTGAGGCATCCGGCACATCGGGCGAAAAAACTCCCGCGCGCCTCGCCGCGCCGGAAGAGAAAATCTCCGAACAGCTCAAAGAAAAGGATCTCCGTTACGTCATCGTCCAGCTTCCCGAGGTAGATACGGATAGCGCGAGCGGCAGCCGCGAAGCGCAGCGCGGAAAATCGCGGCAAGCGGCGCCGAGCGCCAATGTGCCGCTCGCGCGCCCCGACGATCCTCAACTCGCCGGCGAAAAGCAGATGCTGCCGCTCGAGTACCGGGGCCTTATTCGATAACGATGGATCCGTTGGAATTCAAAGAAATCTTCAGCCGCATCGAGGCCGAGATCAAGGAAGTGATCGTCGACCACGCTGACATCATCCGCAAGGCGTTGGTGGCCTTTTTCGCCGGCGGTCACGTCCTGCTCGAGGGCGCGCCCGGGCTCGGGAAGACTTTGCTCGTCAAATCGCTCAGCCGCGCGCTCGGCCTCTCGTTCAAGCGCGTCCAGTTCACGCCCGACCTCATGCCGGCCGACATCATCGGCACGCAGGTGCTCTCCGAGACCGCCGGCCGGCGCGATTTCCAGTTCAAACAGGGACCGATCTTCGCGCACCTCGTCTTAGCCGACGAGATCAACCGCGCGACCCCGAAGACGCAGTCGGCGGTCCTCGAAGCGATGGAAGAGCGTCAGGTCACCGCGTTCGGGGTCACTTATCCGATGGAATTGCCTTTCATGATCCTGGCAACACAGAACCCGATCGAACTGGAAGGCACCTATCCGCTGCCCGAGGCGCAACTCGACCGATTTTTCTTCAAGCTCCCTGTGCAGGCGCCGACGCCGGCGGAGCTGACGGAAATCCTTCATCGCACGACGCGCCCCGACCAGCAGGATGCAGGATGCGTGCTTGCCGAAGGCGCGCCGGCGGTCATCGCGCGCATGCAGCTTTTGCTGCGTCAGGTGCTCATCGCTCCGCCGCTGGAGCAGTACGTCGTCCGTCTCGTTCACGCGACGCAGCCGAACGGGCGGGCGAATAACGGCGCGGTCGAGCAGGTAAAAAATTACGTGCGTTACGGCGCGAGCCCGCGCGGCGCGCAATCGATCATTCTCGGAGCCAAAGGCAACGCGCTCGTCGAAGGACGGGTGCACGTCAGCTATGAAGATATCGCGTCGGTCGTCTACCCGGCGCTGCGCCACCGCGTCATCATGAATTTTCAAGCCGAGGCGGAGAACGTCGGCGCCGACGCGATCCTCGAGTCCATCATCGCAAGCGTTCCACGCGAGTGACACATATGCCGAATATGCGGATTGTCCTTCTATGCCTTCTTATCGCCTCGACCGGCGCTGCGCACGCGGCCGAGCCGAACGTTCAGATCGAAACGTTCGCCCGCGGTCTGGAAACTCCTTGGGCGATCGTCGTTGCGCCCGACGGACGCGTTTTCGTTTCCGAGCGACCGGGACGGATACGCGTGATCGAGAAGGGCGCGCTCGCGCCGGATCCGTGGCTGCGGCTCGACGTGATCGAGTCGGGCGAGTCCGGCCTGCTCGGCCTCGCGCTCGACCCGGCGTTCGAAAAAAATCGCTACGTCTACGCCGCTTATACCTATCGCGACGGCGGTGAGATGAAAAACCGCCTGGTACGGCTCCGGGATGAAAATGGCAAAGGCGTTTTGGACCGCGTGCTCCTCGACAACGCGGCGGGCGCACAATTCCATGACGGCGGTCGGGTCAGGTTCGGTCCCGACGGCAAGCTTTACTGGACGATGGGAGACGCGGTGCAGCCGCACCTGGCGCAGAATACGCAGTCGCTGAACGGAAAAATTCTGCGCCTCAATAGGGACGGGAGTTTTCCGGCGGACAATCCCTTCCCGAAGTCGCCGGTTTACTCCTACGGTCATCGCAACCCGCAGGGGCTTGCATGGGAGCCGAAGAGCGGCCGGTTGTACGAGACCGAGCACGGGCCGAGCGGCTCGCCGTCGTGCTGCCACGATGAAGTGAATCTGGTCGAGCCGGGGAAGAATTACGGCTGGCCCGTGATCTACGGCGCACAGACACGCGACGGGATGCTCCCGCCGGTGCTCGAAAGCGGCGCGAACGACACCTGGGCGCCCGGAGGCGCGGCATTCGCGACGAGGGGCTCCTGGGCCGGCTCGTTTCTTTTTACCGGTCTCCGCGGTCAGGCCCTTTATCGCATCGTCTTCGATACGAAGAATCCGCGGAAAGCGGGCGCGTTCGAAAATTACTTCAAAGACCGCTACGGCCGCCTCCGCGACATCGTCGAAGGACCCGACGGAGCGTTGTATCTTCTCACGAGCAATCGCGACGGCCGCGGACGGCCGAGCCCCGAGGACGATCGCGTCCTCAGAATCACCTTTAAGTAATCGCCGATGCTGCCGCCGCCCTTCTCCGCGGATTTCTTGAATCGCCTGGAAGTTCTTCGGCTGCGCACGCGCAAAGAGGTTTTGAGCAATCAGCCGGGCGCCTACACCTCGCCGCGGCGGGGCATGAGCCTCGAATTCGCCGATTACCGCAAGTATTCGCCCGGCGACGACCCGCGCTATGTCGACTGGGGCATCTTCGCCCGGAGCGATCGCCTCTATGTGCGTCTGTATCGCGAAGAGGTCGACCTCTTCGCATATGTTTTTATCGACACGAGCGCTTCGATGGGTTTTTCCTCGCCGCGGGAAAAATTCATTCCCGCGTGCAACATTGCTCTCGCGCTGAGCTATGTGGTCCTCGCCAATCACGACCATGTCCGGCTCCACGCCTTAAGCGAAGCCAATCCCTCCTCGCCCTTCTACCGCGGGCGCAACCGTATTCTCGACCTGATCGCTTTTACCGCTACGCTGTCGCCGGCCGGCGCGCCGGACCTCGGCGTTTCGCTCGGCAAACAATTAAAAAATATCCACCGGCCGGGCAAAGCGATCCTCGTCTCGGACTTTCTGGTGCCGCCGGAATCCTACAGGCACGCTCTCAACCTGCTGCGGGCGTTCAACCTCGACATCGCGGCCGTTCAGGTTTTGAGCCGCGTCGAGGTCGATCCGCCGTTCGCGGGTGAGCTCCGGCTCGTCGACAGCGAGACTCCCGAGGAGCTCAATCTCTGCTGGGACGATGCGACTCGGCGCGCGTACCGCGAGCGCCTGGAGCGGCACAATCGCGAGCTCCAGAGCTATTGCCACCAAAACGGCATTCACTATTCGCTGTATGTGAGCGACGAGGAATTGAGCGATTTCGTTCTAAAAACGCTTCCCGCGATGGGGCTGTTTAAATAAGATGGAGTTTCTCAATCCTGCCGCGCTTTATGCTCTGCTGTTGTTGCCGGTGCTACTGATCGCGCATCTGATCCGGCGGCCGCCGCAGCGCGTCTATTTCTCGAGCCTGCTGTTGATGCGCGAATTCGCCGGAGGCAGCCGCGCGGGCCGCTCGGGCGTACCGCCGATTTTTTTCTTACACCTGCTGCTTTTGACGCTTCTCCTGCTCGCGCTCGCCGAACCGTCGCTTACCTCGCGCGCGGTCAATATCGCGCTCGTGCTCGACAATTCCGCCAGCATGCAAGCGGTGGAAGGCGGACAAAGCCGCTTTCAGGCCGGTCTCGCCGAGGCGGAAAACATTCTTCGCGGACTCCCCGCGGGAGCGCGGGTCGATCTCTATGCGCTCGCGCCGCATCTCGCACGCATCGGCGAGGCAGGTCTGCGACCGAACGATGCTCTGAAACGCGCCGCCGCGCTGAAACCGCTGGACGTCGGCGAGGGTGCGGTCGATCACGGCGCTGAGCTGCCGCGGCTCGCGCACGAAAACGGTTACGGGCGGCTCTATTTCGTCACGGACCATCCGGCCGAAGGACAAAGCGCGACGCTGCGCGTGATCACCGTGGGCCGTCCGCAAAACAACCTCGCATTGACTTCACTCCAGGTGGAGCGCGCGGGGCTCGATGCGCCGCGGTTGGAAGCCCGCTTCGAGGTGCGCAGCTTCTCGAACGTCGAGGAAAAGTTTCAGCTGAATATCAAAGCCGGTGGAAAAATTATCGCGACGCGCGCGTACACGATCGCGCCGGGAAAAAGCGTCGACGCTTCGTTGGACGGCATCCCGGCGTATCCCTTCTACGAAGGCGAGATCGCCGCCGACGATGGGCTGCCGCTCGACAACCGCCGCTTCGCCGTCGCGCCGCCTACGGACGGGATCAAGATCTTGGCGATCTCTCCCCGTCCCGGCGGTCTCGACTCCCTGCGCGCGATCCCCGGCGTCGACGCGCAAATGATTGCGCCGGAAGCTTACCGCAAGGGGAAATTCGCGCCGCACGCGGTGGAGATATTCCAATATTCCGCGCCCGCCGGCTTGCCGGACGTGTCGGCGCTGCTCATCCTGCCGCCGTCGCAAAATCCGCTCGTGCGCGTCGCGGACGGCGCGGGCAGTCCAATCGTAACCGGTTGGCGCGAGGGGCATCCGCTCACGCGCTACATCAATTTCAGCCTCTTTCGCCCGTCTTACGCGCGGCCGCTGAAGCTCGGCCTAAACGGCCAAGCCGTTATCGACGGCGTCGATGGGGCGCTCGCGGTCGCATTCGAGCGAGACAACCACCGGTACGTCGCGCTCGGCTTCGACCCGCTGCCGTTCCTTGGCCAGCGCAACCTGCCGATGTCGATCTTCACGCTCAATCTGCTCCAGTGGCTCAGCGGATCGCAATCGTCGTCGGTCGGCACAGGCACGCCGCTGAATACCATCCTAAGCCGCGGAGCGACACTGCTCGGGCCTAAGGGCGAGAAGTTGGATCGACAAACAGCCGCCCTCTACCAAGGCATTTACCGCATCAGTGCCGGGGCGACAGAGTACCTGGCCGTCAACTTCGACAACGCCGCCGAATCCGATCTTCGCAGCTCCACACCGATTCGGATAAGCGAGGCGCACCGAGCCGGCGGCGAGCGGCCTTTGGCCGCGCTGCTATCGCCGTATTTATTGGCGCTCGCGCTGGCGCTGCTGATGCTCGAATGGTTTATCAATCCGCGGCCGGCGGGAAAGGCGGCTTGATGGACGGCGCGTTGGAATTCGCCCGGCCGCAATGGCTGTGGCTGCTGGCACTGTTGCCGCTTCTCTGGATGCGCTATGGGCGGCTGCCAGCTGCGGCGATCGCCTGGCGTTCGGGAATAATTCTTTTAGTGGTCGCCGCGCTGGCCGATCCGCGCATCGTCGAGCCGACTTCGACAAAACGTACCGAGCGCGTCTTCGCGTTCGACGTATCGCGCAGCGTGCCGGCGGAGACGCGGCGCTGGATCGCCCGGCAGGAACTCGTTCCTTCGGCCGGCGATCGCGTTATCCTTTTCGCCGGCGCGCCAGTGGAAACCACGGATTGGAAGCAAGGACTGGTAACGCCCGGCGATAATGTACGGCCCGAACGAACCAATCTCGAAAGATTATTTTCCACGCTGCTGAACCTTCCGCGGGCGGAGCGCAGCGTCTTTCTTTTCACCGACGGCTGGGAAAACGAGGGCTCGGCCGAGAGGCTCCTGCCCGCCCTCGCCGAAGCAGGCATCAAGATCTATCCGGTATTGCCGGCGTTACGGCCGCCGGTCGCGAATATTGCGGTCAAGAAAGTCATCGCGCCCGCCGAAGCCGTGAAGGGCGAGGCCATCCATGTTGCGGTATCTGTGGAAAACAATGATCAAAGCGAAGTCGACGGCAATCTCACGCTCAAACGCGCGGGCCGGCCGGTCAAAACGGAAGCCGTGAGCCTTCGGCCGGGAAGCCGGCTCTTGAGCTACCAAGTCGCGGTCGGCGATGGGCCGGTGGAAGCGTTGGAGGCCGAGTTTACGCCGAACCGAGCCGACGCCGATCTTCTGCGGGAGGACAACCGTGCCACAGCCTGGGTAAGCGTGCGATCGAAAGAGAAGGCTTTGATCATCAACGGCCTTCAGGGCGAAGGGCGATACCTCGAAGAACTGCTCAAACGGCGCGGCTTTGAGATTACCTCCGTCCCGGCCGGCAGCTCGGTGCCGGCGCCGACCGGCTACGGCATCGTCGTTCTCAACAACATCGACCAAGACCATCTCTCCGCCGGCTACTTGAGCGCATTGGAGCGGCACACGAGCGCCGGGAACGGCCTCGTGGTGTTGGGCGATGACAGCGCGCTGACGCCCGGATACAAACAGACGCCGCTCGCGGCTGCGCTGCCGGTCGATTTTATCGAGCCGAAAGAAAACGAGCTGCAGCCGGAGAAGACCCGCGCGGTGCTGCTGGTGATCGACAAGTCGAGAAGCATGGACCCGGAGGCGAATCCGCTACATGAAAACCGCATCCTCTATGCCAAGGAAATCGCCAAACGGGTCATCTCTCAGCTCGGCGGTAACGATCTCATCGGCGTCATTGGCTTCGATACCGCCCCATTCCCGGTCGTTCAGATGGACAACGTCTGGAAGCTCCGCCCGACGTTCGCGAGAGATATCGACCGTCTGGTACCCAAGGGCAATACGGATATCCTTTCCGCGCTGCGCGATGCGATGGCGCGGCTGCAACGCCAGCCGGCCGACGCGAGATACGCGATCCTCATTACGGACGCCGATGAGGTCGGCGGCCGGCCGAGTGAGTACATCGATGTCGTGACACGGATGCATAACGAGGCGAAGATCGTCGTGTTCGCGGTCGGCATCGGACAACGCGTCGACGAAGCGCTGGTCAAGCGCATCGGCACGTACGGGGGCGGCAGTTATCATATTTCTAAAGACCTCAACGATTTTCCGACGTTCAGGTTCGATCAGGGCCAAAAGCCGCCGCCGATTCCGCCTCAAGCACAGGCGCAAGAGTTCACGCCCATACCCTCAAGGAATTCAGAAATTCTTGCGCCGCTGGCGGCACAGCCGTTTCCCCGGGTCAGAGGGTATGTCGAAGCGGAGCTCAAGCCTGCCGCTCGCCTCGATCTTAGAGTCCGGAATAAAGACAAATCATCGCCGCTCCTGGCGTCATGGAGTTACGGCAAAGGAAAGGTGGCGGTTTTGACGATCGACCAATCCGGCCGCTGGTCGCGCGAATGGATCGGCTGGAGCGGCCTGGAACGATTCTGGGGTCGGGTGTTCGATTGGCTCAAACCGCAGGGCGAAGCGCTGCCGCCGCATGAGACGCGCATCGATCGCTCGGGCGATCAGGTGGTACTGGACTTTTTCCTTTACGGCGCCGAGTCCGACGGCAACCCCTATCGCTACTCCTATTCCGGCCCTCAAGGAACAAATGGCGACGGCATTCTTAAACGCCTGGCACCCGGCCACTACCAGGCAGGGCTGCCGTTTTCCGCGACCGGGGATTACCGCGTAGAGCTAAAAGAAGATCGGCGCGGCCGGACGATCAGCTATCCGATTTTAGGGTACACCCGGCCTCCTGAGATCACGTCCGAGGCGCCGACCGGGGACGTCGATATTGCCCTTCTGTGGCGGATCGCGCGCGCGACCGGCGGCTCGATCAATCCAGCCATGGGGACCGAAGCGCCCGCGCAAAAAGCGCCGGCGACGGTACGATACCTACAGTCCTATCTGGTCCTTGCGGCGGCCCTGTTTTTCGTGGCGGAGGCCTTCATCCGTAGGCTTCTAACTATCCCGCTATCTTATCACTGAGCCGGTCAATTACTGAGTTGACAACAGATGTCAAACCGGGTTATGAACAGCAGACTTTTGCACACTCGCGAAAGAGACGAATGTAAAAACAAGCAGTTCAAAAGCGCTCAGCACCATGGCTTTCAAACTCATCCCTGCGACTGGCACTCTCATCGGGTTGCTGGCGCTGATTCCGCTCTCGGCAAGCGCCGGGCAGCCGCTCCTCCTAGAAAACACGGAAAGCCTCCTCCCCAACTTCAAAGACTCCAGCGTAATAGTCGGCTCTCCGGTTCTTTCGCCCGCGGAGAAAGACTTTGCCCTGCCGGAAGGGCTCCGCGCTCTAAAAAGAGTTACCTATAAAATTCAGACGGGCGACAGCCTGAGCCAAGTTCTCGTACGGTACGGCGTATCCCTCCAGGACCGTAAGGTCTGGCTGCAGACTATCCAAAAGCATCTGCCGCTCTCGGCGTTCCGTCCGGGCAAGGAAGTCCAGCTTTACCTTACCCAGCCGCCGAGCGGCAAAGAACAACTGAAGGCGATCGAGGTCGAGCAAAACGCAGACTCGATCCTCACCTGGGAAAAAGGCACGCGCGGCATCGTCTTCAGCCAAAGAGAAAAGCCCTACGATGTAGAGATCAAGACTGCGGGCGGCGTCGTCGAAAGGACGTTGATCCAGGACAGCCAGCGCGTCGGGTTGAACGCACCTCTCCTCTCGCAGCTCGCAGAGCTCTTTTCCTGGGAGATCGATCTGGACAAGGAAATTCAAAAGGGCGACACCTTCAAAGTCGTCTACGAGCAGCGCTCCCGCCCCGGCGACAAGAATAGGCCGACGTTCCGCATTCTCGCCGCTGAGCTGATCAACTCGGGCCGGCGCTACTTCGCGATGTATTTCGAAAAGGAAAAGGGCAAAGGGGCCTATTACGACCTGAACGGCCACACCCTGGCGCGCGCGTTTCTCCGCTTCCCGCTCGATTTCATCGAAATATCCTCGACCTTCTCCGACAGCCGCCTGCATCCGATTCTCGGTATCGACCGGCCGCATCACGGCGTCGATTTCGCGGCCAGGCTGGGCACGCCGGTGCGCGCGGTTGCCGACGGCAGAATTGTTTTTGCCGGCTGGCAGAAAGGCGGCTACGGCCGGTTGATAGATGTCGAGCACGAGGCTCATTACTCGTCGCGCTACGCGCACCTGCAAAGGTTCGCGAACGGCATCCGAAACGGCGTCAAGGTGCTGAAAGGCCAAGTCATCGGTTTCGTCGGCAAGACCGGCCTCAGCACCGGCCCTCACCTACACTTCGAGATCCGGCAGGACAACGAATATGTCGATCCGCTGAAGTTCGAAGCGCCCGCCGAATTTCTGCTCGAGCCCGCGCTGCTCAAGCTGTTCGAGTCGCGCAAACAGCTTTTTTTGACGCAACTGGCCGCCACCCCGCTTAGCTAACCTGCGCCGCGTAATTTTATTTTTAGCGACGGGCGCCGGCGCCGGGTACATTCCCGGGGCGCCGGGCACGGCCGGGACGCTGGTCGCAATTCCCCTGTCGCTGCTGCTCAACCGCGTCGCCGCTCATTCGCTGCCGCTCGCGCTGCTGACTCTCGCCGCCGTCATCGCCGTCGCGTTCTGGTCGGCCGACAGGGCCGAAGCGATCTTCGGGGAAAAAGATGCCCCCCGCATCGTCATCGACGAGATCGCCGGGTTCATGCTCGCCAATTTCGCCGCGCCGCAAAGCGTCTCGGCAATTATTGCCGCTTTCATTCTTTTCCGCTTTTTCGATATCATTAAACCCTACCCGGCCAGACGGGCGGAGCGCATGCCAGGCGGCATTGGCGTCGTGATGGACGATCTCGTCGCCGGCGTTTATAGTCTCCTCTTGGTCCGGCTCGCCATGGCTTGGGGCCTGTTATGATCCAGAAGGTAGCTATCCTAAGCACCGGCGACGAGCTTACGACCGGCAAGGTCGTCGACACCAATTCGGCCCATATCGCCGAGCGCTTGTTCTCGATAGGCCTCGATGTCGTCGCGGTCCTCAAGGTCGGCGACACCAAAGAGCGGCTTCTCTGGGCGCTCGACCATGCTCTCAGCCGCGGCGATCTCGTCATCGGCACCGGCGGCCTCGGCCCCACCGCCGACGACCTCACGACGGCCGTCGTCGCGGATTATTTCGGCCGCGGCCTCAGGACGGACCAAGCCGTCGCCGAAGCGCTCAAGCGCCGCTTCGAGGCGCGCGGCTTTCCCTGGACGGAGAATAACCTCAAGCAGGCGGTGTTCCCCGAAGGCGCCGTGATCGTGCCGAATCCCGTCGGCACCGCGCCGGGCTTCCGCATCGAGCAGACCGGCAAGACGCTTATCTGGCTATCGGGCGTGCCGCGCGAGATGGAAGCGATGTTGAAGGAAACCGTGCTTCCCTGGGTCGCCGAGGCGAGCGGCGCCGGCCAAGTCTCGGTGGCGACCTTCAAGATCAACGGCCTGACGGAGTCGAAGCTCGACGACCTGGTGAAGGCCGTTTCCTTACCACCAGAAGGCCGCTTTTCCTTTCGCGCCCATTATCCGGACCTTACATTGAAGCTCACGGTTCGCGGCGGGGGCATGGACGGGAAATTCGGCGAGCTGACGGCCCAAATCAGACAAATCCTCGGCGCGCACGTCTACGCCGAAGGCGACGTGACGCTCGAAGAGGTCGTCGGCCGGCTCTTGCGCAAGAAGGGCTGGAAGCTCGCCCTGGCCGAATCGTGCACCGGCGGCGCGATCGCGGCGCGCATCACCCGCGTGCCGGGCAGCTCCGATTATTTCACGACCTCCATCGTGAGCTACTCGAACGAATCCAAGGTTCGCCTTCTCGGCGTGAAGCAGGCGACCCTCGACGCCTACGGCGCCGTGAGCCGCGAGACCGCGCTCGAGATGGCCGAAGGCGCGCTCCGCGCCGGCGGCGCGGACATCGCCGTCAGCACCACGGGCATCGCCGGGCCGACCGGCGGCAGCGAGGCGAAGCCCGTGGGCACGGTCTGGATCGGCCTCGCGCAGCGCGGCGGCGGCGACGCGCGGCTGTTCAAATTTTCCGGCGACCGCGACCGCGTGATCCACGGCGGCGCGCAGGCGGCGCTCAACTGGCTAAGGGCGGTGCTGCAGTAGCCGTGGCGCGCCTCTTCGTCGCCGTCAGAATCGCGCCCGACGTCGCCGACCGGATCTGCCGCGCCCAAGCCGATCTCGAGCCGCTCTTGAGCGGCATCCGATGGATCAAGCGCGAGAGTTTGCACCTGACGCTGAAATTCCTGGGCCACGTCGACGACGGCGGAATTGATGCTATCCAGGCGGCCGTAGAGGCGGCCGCCGCGCGGCTCCCGCGCTTCAATGTTTCGTGTAGAGGTTTGGGCGCGTTTCCTGATATAAGGAGGCCCAGGGTATTTTGGGCCGGGCTCGACGGCGGCGCGCTGACCGCGCTCGCCGAAGCGACGGAAGCCGCGCTGGAGCCGTTGGGCTTCCCGCGCGAACAGCGACCCTTCAAACCGCATCTCACGATCGGACGCTGGCGCGAAGGCGCGCGCGGCGGCGATGCGCTGCGCCGCGTGGTGGACGAGTGGCGCGATCGCGACTTCGGAGCGTTCGCGGTCGACGACGCGGTTTTGTTTCAGAGCACGCTCAGGCGCGACGGCGCGGTGTACACGGCATTGAAAACTTTCCCGCTGCGGAATTAATCAGGGAGGATTTGAATGGATTCCAATCGTGAAAAGGCGATCGATCTCGCGGTGAGCCAGATCGAAAAGCAGTTCGGCAAGGGCGCCATCATGAAATTGGGCGAAGCCGGGCTGATGAAAGACATCTCGATCGTCTCGACCGGCTCGCTCGGCCTCGACCTCGCGCTCGGCATCGGCGGCGTGCCGCGCGGACGCGTGATCGAGATCTACGGCCCGGAGTCTTCCGGCAAGACCACGCTCGCGCTGCATATCGTCGCCGAGGCGCAGAAGCAGGGCGGCATCGGCGCCTACATCGACGCGGAGCACGCGCTCGATCTGAGCTACGCGAAAAAATTGGGCGTCAAGACCGACGATCTCTTGATCTCGCAGCCGGACCACGGCGAGCAGGCGCTCGAAATCGCCGAGACGCTCGTCCGGAGCGGCGCGGTCGACGTGCTCGTCGTCGATTCGGTCGCGGCGCTCGTGCCCAAGGCCGAGATCGAAGGCGAGATGGGCGACGCGCACATGGGGCTCCAGGCGCGCCTCATGTCGCAGGCGCTGAGAAAATTAACGGCGACGATCTCGCGCTCGCAGACCGTCGTCATCTTCATCAACCAGATCCGCATGAAGATCGGCGTCATGTTCGGCAACCCCGAGACGACGACCGGCGGCAACGCGCTGAAATTTTACGCCTCCGTGCGCATGGACATCCGGCGCATCGGCGCGCTCAAAGAGGCGGACGCGGTCGTCGGCGGGCGCACGCGCGTGAAAGTCGTCAAGAACAAGATGGCGCCGCCGTTCAAAGAAGCCGAGTTCGACATCCTCTACGGCACCGGCATCTCGCTCGAAGGCGAGCTGGCGGACATCGGCAGCGACATGGGCATCGTCGAGAAAAGCGGCGCGTGGTACTCGTTCAACGGCGACCGCATCGGCCAGGGACGCGACAGCGCCAAAGAATTTCTCAAGACGCATCCGGATATCGGCAAAGATATCCGCGACAAGATCCTCGACAAGGCCGGCGTCAAGCGCGCGCACGCGCCCGAGCCCGCGGCGGCCGCGGCGGCGGACAAGAAAGAGAAGGCGAAGGGCAGATAAAGAAATGTTGAATTTTGAACGTTGAATGATGAATTCCGGATTCCGCAATTCAAAATTTAAAATTCAAAATTCAAAATTGCGCGGCGGCGACGCCGAAGAAGTTTACAACCGCGCGCTAAGATTTCTCGCTTATCGTCCCAGAAGCGAAGCGGAGCTGCGGGCGCGGCTCGCGCGGGCGGGTTTTTCTCCGCAAGAGATCGAAGGCGCTCTCGCAAAGCTCCGCGGCTTGAAGCTCCTCGACGACGAGGCCTTTGCCCGGAGTTTCGCGCGCGATAGAATAGAGAATCGCGGCTACGGCCCGCTACGGATCGAGCGCGAGCTGCGCTTCAAGGGCGTCGCAAAGGCCGTCATCGCCGAAGTGCTCAAAGACAGCTTCGACCGCGAGCGGGACAACGCCCGCGCGAGGGCGCTCCTGGAGCGGCGCTTCCGCGGCCAGGATTTACACGATTTGAAGACCGCGCGCCGGGCGGTCGCTTATCTCCGGCGCCGCGGCTACCGCGACGCCCTGATCGCGGAAGTACTCAAGACACCGATTGAGGATTGATTGCGCCTTAAAAATCAATACACCAAAGTCATTTGACTTTTACACCATTACCGTCTAAAAAAGAACGGTATGGCCAGAACAAATATCGACCTCGACAAGCGGCTGGTAACGGAAGGCCTCAAGATCTTCAAATGCAAGTCCAAGCGAGAACTCGTTCATCTAGCTTTAAAAGAGCTAATGAAGAGCGCCAGGCGTAAGGAAATCCTGAAGCTGCGCGGACAAATAAAGTGGGAAGGCAATCTCGAAGAAATGCGCCGTAGCCGCCTGTGATCGTTGTCGATACGACGGTCTGGATCGATTTCCTCGAAGCGCGCGCAACTGTATTCGACATTCACCTCGCCAATCTGATTCAGAGTGGAGAGAGCTTAGCTCTTACCGACATCATTTACTGCGAAATCTTGCAAGGTATCGCTCGCGAGCGGGACTTTCGCCGCGTGCGGAGTATTTTGCAAAGCTACCCGATCCTTCGTATGCGGAATTTGCGAACGTTTGAGCATGCCGCGCTAATATACCGCGATTGTCGGCGGCGGGGCTTTACGATTCGAAAGACGGCCGACTGTCTAATCGCCGCCACCTGTCTCGAAGCAGGAGCGGAATTGTATCATAATGATAGAGACTTTGAGGCGATCGCCGAAGTCAAAGCATTAAAGATTTACAGAGCATCCGTTAGCTGATTAGTATAATCATCTATGCCGACCGGAAACGAAGTACGAAAATCTTTTCTCGATTTTTTCGCCAAGCGGGGGCACACGATCGTGCGCAGCGCGCCGCTCGTGCCGGAGAAGGACCCGACGCTGCTCTTCACCAACGCCGGCATGGTGCAGTTCAAGAACATTTTCCTCGGCGTGGAGAAGCCGCAGGCCGCGCGCGTCGCGGACGCGCAGAAGTGTCTCCGCATCAGCGGCAAGCACAACGACCTCGAAGCGGTCGGCCGCGACACCTATCATCACACGTTTTTCGAGATGCTCGGCAACTGGTCCTTCGGCGACTACTACAAGAAAGACGCGATTGCGTGGGCCTGGGAGCTTCTGACCAAGGAATGGAAGCTCCCGGTCGATAAGCTCTGGGCCACCGTCTACAAGGACGACGACGAAGCCGAGCGGCTCTGGCTCCAGATCAGCGGCCTGCCGAAAGAGCGCGTGCTCCGCTTTGGCGAGAAGGACAATTTCTGGGAGATGGGCGAGACCGGCCCGTGCGGACCATGCAGCGAGATCCATTTAGACCGCGGTCCCGCCGCCTGCGATCAGAAAGGCGTCGTCGGCCACGACTGCCGCGTGAACGGCGATTGCGCGCGCTTCATCGAGCT
>DATFWH010000151.1:0-4505 GCA_035259465.1 Binatia bacterium | reverse complement strand
GAAGCACGCCGAGGCGCACTACCGTCTCGCGAACGCGTTCTTCAAGCTCGGAAAAACCGATGCGGCGATCGCGCAGTATCGCGCGGTGCTCGAGCTCGACTCGAAAAACGCGCAGGCGCGCACGAATCTCGGCAGCGCGCTCGACGCGAAAGGCGACGCGGAATCGGCGGTTCGGGAATTCCGCCGCGCGATCGAAGACAATCCGCGCCACGCGCCGGCGCACTTCAATCTCGCCAACGTCCTTTGGAAAGACGGAGATCTGGAGGGCGCGATCGCCGAATACCGCCGCGCTGTGGAGCTCGATCCCCGGTACATCGAGGCGCGCACCAATCTGGGAAGCGCGCTCGACGCGGCGGGACGGCCGTCGGAAGCCGCGGAGCAGTACCGCGCGGCACTGAAAATCAATCCGCGCTATGTCCCGGCGGAGTTTAATTTGGCGCTTTTCCTAGGCGAGCAGGGGGAGGTCGACGCCGCCGTCGAGCGGCTGCGCCGCGTCATCAAGCTCAGCCCGCGCGATGCCGACGCGCATTATCATCTCGGGCGGTATCTTGCGGAGCGCGGGGAGCGCGAGTCCGCCGCGCGCGAGTTTCGCGAGGCCTTGAACATCCAGCCCGAGCTTGCCTCGGCCCAAGAGGCGCTGGATCGCTTGCCGCGCGACGAGGAGAAGCCGCGTTAAGTGGCCCCTTTGAGCCCATTTGGAGAGAGCGCAGCGGAGGGCGAGCGGGGGACGACCAACCTCCGCGCCGCGTGGCTTTTCGCCATCGCTTATTTCATCGCGATTTTCACGCTTGTCTCCGTATCGGCTTTCTTGCAGAAATCGCCGACCGTCGACGAGCCCGTTCATCTTTTCGCGGGCTATTCCTATCTCAAGTTCGGCGACTTCAGGGCCAACCCCGAACATCCGCCGCTGGCGAAAATGTGGGCGGCGCTTCCCCTGCTCGCATACCCGATCAAGGATTTTCGCTCCTACCCGCAATGGGAGCGCAGCGCCGACGGCCTGATCATCGAGACGGCCCAAGTTGCCCACGACGCGATGTTCGTCGACAACGAAGCCGAGCCGCTTTTCTTTTTCGCCAAGTTGCAGATGATCGCGGTCGCGATCGTTCTCGGCATCTTCGTGAGCATCTGGGCGACGAGGCTTTACGGCCGAGCGGCCGGCATCGCCGCGCTCGCGATCTTCGGCCTCGATCCGAATATCTTGGCGCATAGCGCGAACATCCATACCGACGTTCCGTTCGCCGCCTGTTTGTTTATCGGCAGCTATTTTTTCTGGCGGTTTTTGCGCGATGGCGCGTGGTGGCGCCTGGCGCTGACGGCGCTCTGCTTCGGGTTGGCGGCGGCGACAAAATACGCGGCGCCCGGGGTATTTCTCGCATGGCTTTTGCTCGGAGTAGCATGGATTTTTTCACGGCAACAAACCGCAGCGGCGGATCAAAGCCGGCGGCGAAAATTATATCGCGTCGCCGTCGTTCTGTTCGCCGCGCCGGTCGCGGCTTACGCCGTTATTTGGGCCGTCTATGGCTTTCGCTACGCCGCCGTTCCCGGCGGCGCGCAACATTTCCATTTCGAATGGTACATGCCCGGCGAATCGTCCCCGCTGCGCGGCCCGGCGCTGTTCGCTCTCGGCCATCACGTTTTGCCCGAGGCATGGCTGTACGGACAATTATACATATTGGCCACGCTACGCCGGCCGGCTTATCTCCTCGGGCAGATGTCGCCGGTGGGTTTCCACGCGTATTTCCCCGTCGCTTTCGCGGTGAAAACGCCGCTGCCGACGATCATTCTTTTCATTGCCGGTCTGTGTCTCGCCATCCGCGGCGCTCTGAAGCGCATCGACGCGGCGTTTCTCATCGTGCCGGCGGCGGTCTATTTTCTGCTTGCCGTCTGCACGGGAATCAATCTCGGCCTGCGGCACATACTGCCGATCTATCCGTTTCTATTCGTGCTGATCGCCGGCGCAGCCGTGCATCTGTGGAGGAGCCGGCTCCTGTGGCGAGCCGCCCTGGGGATTCTCGCCGTCTGGTACGTGGCAGCGGCGGTTCGGATCTACCCGCATTATCTCGCCTACTTCAACGAAGCCGCCGGCGGCCCGAAAAACGGATATAAAATTCTGGTCGATTCGAACCTCGACTGGGGGCAGGACCTCAAGGGGCTGAAGCTCTGGATGGAGCGCGAAGGCGTCGAAAAAATCCGCTTTGTTCACTTCGGCTACGACGATCCGGAATATTACGGCATCGACGCGTCGTACATGCCGGGAACCTGGATTCTCTTCGATCCCCCGGCGACGCAATCGCCGGGACCTTACCGCTACGTGGCGGTCAGCCCCAGCCTTTTATACAGCCCGTTCCTCATCGGGCGGCCCTCGCAGGTCGAGTCCGTCGAACAGTTCCGAGGCAAAGAGCCGCTCGCGATGATCGGCTACTCGATTCTTATTTTCAAAAACGAGGATCCCGAGGCTCATGCGCGTTGACGGCTCACCGCTCGAAGCTCCGCGTGCAACGGCCGCGCTGGTCCATTGCGCGATGATCGCCGTCGTCGTCGCGCTGTCATTCATCACGTGGCAGCAGATCAACCGCTGGATGCCGAGCCGGCGCGAGCTGCGCCACGTCCTCGCCGCCCAGCAGCGCTCGGCGTTTTTGCGCGCCGCCTTCTGGGCGCGCGAAGGCGACCGGCTGAGGCGCGAGGGCCGGATCGACGGCGCGGTCGAGGAATACGGCCGCGCTCTGGCGATCTACCCGGCGTACGCCGAGGTCCATAACAGTCTCGGCGCGATCGCCGTGAGCCGTGGCAAAGTCGACGAGGCGCTGGCGCACTTTCGCCGCGCCGTCGAGATCGATCCCAATTTCGAATTCGCGCAGAAAAATCTCGGCGATGTGTTGGCGGCGACCGGCCGCATCGAAGAAGCGATCGAGCATTACCGCGCCGCGGTGCGCATCTATCCGCGCTATGCCGCCGCCCAGTCGAGCCTGGATCAGCTGCTGGCGCGGCGCGGGCCGGCGCATTACGACCTCGCCAATGCGCTGTTCAAGCAGGGGAAAACCGAGCAGGCGGTCGAGCAGTACCGGGCCGCGATCGCGATCGATCCCAAGAATGCCGCGGCGCATTCGAATCTCGGCAGCGCGCTGGAGCTCCGCGGAAACCGGCAGGAGGCGATCCGCCAGTACCGGCGCGCCATCGACATCGACGCGAACTATGCCGCCGCCCACTTCAATCTCGCCAACGCGCTGTGGAAGGATCAGGATGTGGACGGCGCGGCGAAAGAATATCGGCGCGCGATCGCGATCGATCCCAAGTACGTAGAGGCGCGCACCAACCTGGGCGGCCTCCTGGATGCGCAGGGAAACACGGGCGATGCGATCGCGGAATATCGCGCGGCGCTGAAGATCGATCCGAAATACGCGCCGGCGCTGTTCAACATCGCCCTGCTGCTCGCCGAGACGGGAGACGTCGAGGGCGGCATCGCGCATCTGCGGCGGTTCATCGCGTCGAACCCGCGCGACGCCGAAGGGCATTACCAGCTCGGAAGATTCCTGGCGGCGGCGGGCAAGCGCGACGAGGCCGCCCGCGAAATGAGGGAAGCGCTGAAGCTTCAGCCCGATCTCGGGGGGGCGAAAGAAGACTTGCAGCGGCTGGAAGCGAACCCGTGAACGCAATGATGAAATGGGACCGGGAGAGGATGCTACGCGCGGCGATTCCCGTTCTCCTTGCGGTCGCGACCGCGGCGGTTTTCGTTCCGGTCCTACATAACGGATTCGTCAATTGGGACGACGACGCCACGGTGGCGGAAAATTTGGCGTTTCGGCAGCCCGGCGGGCCCGCGCTGCGCTGGATGTTTACGACCTTCTATCTGGGGCACTACCAGCCGCTCAGCTGGTTGAGCTTCACTCTCGACTACTTCGTGTGGGGCTTGAATCCGGCCGGCTATCACCTCACGAGCATGATCTTGCACGCCGTCAACGCGGCGCTGTTTTATTTGCTTTGCGTTCGGCTGCTCAGGCTGGCGAAGCCGGAATGGGACCGGCGGACATTTGAAGTCGGCGCCGCGCTCGCCGCGCTTTTATTCGCTCTCCATCCTTTGCGCGTCGAGTCGGTCGCCTGGGCGACCGAGCGGCGCGACGTCCTTTCCGGAACCTTTTTTTTCTTGACGATGCTCGCCTACCTCAAGGCCGTTACAGCGGCCGAGTCGAACGCATACGTGAAATGGCTCGGCGCGGCTTTGGGCGCTTACATGCTATCGCTGCTCTCGAAGGCTACGGCGATGACGCTGCCGGTCGCGCTCATAGCCATCGATTTCTTTCCGCTCCGGCGAATTGACGGTAACGGAATCGGTCGGCGACGCGTGTGGCTCGAAAAGCTGTCGTTTCTCATTCTCGGCGCCGCCGCCGCGGTCGTCGCCGGCTTCGCCCAGCACGCATCCGGCGCGATGGATACGTTCACGAAGCATACGCCGGCGCAGCGGCTGGCGCAGGCGAGCTTCGCGGTTTGGTACTACATCGAGAAGACAT
>DATFWH010000150.1:0-7136 GCA_035259465.1 Binatia bacterium | reverse complement strand
TTTGATCAGAAAAAACACCGCCGCGGCTCCGACCGTCTCCAATCCCGCGGCGACAAGAGCGAGAGGCAGCTGCGCGGCCCAGCGCCACCTAAGCCGCGCCGGCAGAAAGGCGAGGCATTTACGGACGTGCGTGATCATCTGCGCGCGGCTGAACCCTTCTCGTGCCGCGCGTGCAGCATCTTCGCCGGAATGTTCAACAGCGCCGGCCGCGCGTAAGCGTTCCATTCCGCGTCCCAGCGAGGCTCTGCCGCGGCGGCGACATTTTTTCGCAAACGATCGAGAGTTGGCGCGCTGGGAAAATCCTTGAACAGACTCACGATATGGTCAGCCAGCTGGCCCGCGGTCGTGAAGAGGAGACCGTTGTCGCCGTGGCGGAGCCGCTCCGCCAGGCAAGCGCCGTAATCGAAAGCGACGACCGGGAGCCCGGAGCCCAGCATGTCCGCGACCTTCATTGGCAGATCGAGCCGTGAGGATGAACGGTGCAGACAAAGACCGATATCCGCGCCGCGCAGGAGTAACGGATACTTCTCAGGCGAAAGCCAGATCGTGCGGATGCGAATGCGGCGCAGGTCTAAGCGCGCGATGCGCTCTTCGTAAGGGCGGCGGAGAGGACCTTCGCCGCTGATGACGATGCCCAAAGCAGGGAAATATTCCTTGCGAGCTTCGAAGTCGGCAATGCGCTGCTCCAAAGATTTCACGGCGTCGATCAAGAGATCGAAGTCCTCATCCGGCGTCCAGCTCGTCGCGCTCACCAGCAGCGCGATTCGGTTCACGTCGACCGCGGAGTCCAGTGCGAGTAGCTCCGAGATGCGCCGGCGGAGCCCGACGCGCTCGTCGCCGCGCGGCGGCGCGAACGCGCACGCCGGGCGGTCGTAAACCACCGACACCTCGGGAAGTCCCCACTCGCGCGTCAACATTCGTTGCATTGCCGCTGAAACGCAGAGATGACCGGCGGCGCGCCGGCCGAGCGTCCGCTCGTACCAGCGGGTGAGCCGCACCGGCAAGCCCGCCGGCGAAAGCTTCAGCGCCACCATCGTGTAACTGAAATTGTGCCAGTCAATGACGACGCGCGCAGAGCGTAGCCAGCCGATAGCGAGCAGCACCGCAAACGCCGGAACTGCCGGCGGGTTTTGTAATAGCAAGACATCCGGCTTTTCGATGCTGAAGATCAGGGTGCCAAAGAGCTGAATCGCTACGATCATACTCCGCCCGAGGTAAACTATCGGAGAAAGCAAGCGGGGCAGGCGATCGAGAAAAGCCATCGGCCGCGGCGGCAGCAGATGGCAGCGAATCTTTGGGTGGCGAACGATGCTTTCCGGCAAATCGCTGCCCGCATAGCCGACGAGATCCACTTCCGCGCCGACATCGGCGAGCGACCGCGCGTGATATTGCATCCGCGGGCTGCGCCCGAGATCGCCGAGCACGACGACCGTCGCGTTGATGCCGGCACTGCCGCTCATGGTTCGATCACGGAGTATATGCTAAAGTCGACGGCCGCTTCCACCTTCGTCACCTGAGATTCTATGAATAGACGCGTCGCGATCGCGTGCGGAGGAACGGCGGGTCATATTCATCCGGCTCTTGCTGTCGCGGACGCCTACCGCGAAGCCTCTCCCGCAACGGAAATTCTCTTCATGGGCACACCCACCGGCCTCGAATCGACATTGGTCCCGGCGCGCGGCTACCGTCTCGAACTGATACCCGGCGATCCGCTGGCGCGCGAGCCGCTCGTAGGCAAGCTTCGCGCAGTCGCAAGTCTGATCGCGGGAGTTGTCGCCGCGCGGCGGTTGCTCGTCCAAAATAGAATCGAGATCCTAATCGGTTTCGGCGGTTACGCAACCGCCGGAGCGATCGTTGCCGCGCGCAGCCTCGGACTGAAAATCGCGGTGCATGAGGCGAACGTCGAGTTCGGCATGACCAACCGGTGGCTCGCCCGTCTCGCCGACCGGGTCTATTTCGCGTTCGAGTGCACCGCCGCGGATTTTCCCCAGTCGCGCGCGCTCGTCACCGGCAATCCCGTGCGCCGCGAGGTCGTCGGGCTCGCGCTAAAAATCGGCGAGCGCCCTACCCCGTCCCAATCCGTCCGATTTTTCGTCACCGGCGGCTCCGGCGGATCGAATTTTCTCAATCGAGAGACGCCAGCTTTGTTAAGCGAAGTTGCCGCCCGCGGAGTTAGGCCGGAAGCGCTCCACCAGGCCGGAGCCTTTCCGCTGGCGCCGATTCGCACCGCGTACGAGCGCTGCGGCGTCGCGGCTTCCGTGACGGACTACATAAACGATATGGAAAGCGCCTACGACCGGGCCGACTTCGTAATCACCTCGGCCGGTTCGCAGACGTTAGCGGAACTTGCGGTTTGCCGCCTGCCCTTCCTCGCCGTGCCGCTGTCGACCGCCGCAGCGGGCCATCAAGTCGCGAACGCGGCGGCGTGCGCCGCAGCCTGCGACTCTCTCTGGGCGGCGGAGAGCGACTGGAATACCGCCCGGCTCGCGCGCGAAATCGTCGCCAAGATTCGGAGCAAGCGCCCGCGGCGCAATCCGCCGGCGCTCGACGCCGCCGCTAAAATAGTAGCCGATTGCGAGCAGATGATGCGCCGCGATTGAGTTTCGTCATTCCCGCCAATCGATATGGAACGTCGCGACTTCCTCGCCGAGCAGTGTGCTGCGCCGCGATAGGATTTTGAAAATTTTACTATAGCGGTCGCCCAGGTAGAACAGGCGGACGAGCGTCGAGCGCACGAGCAGCGGGCTTCCGACTAAAATGCGCCGCGCCGAGACGTCGAGCAGCACCCCGACGTCCGGAAAAACCGCCGCGGGGGCCAGCACCTCTTCCAGTCCCTGACCACCCGCGACAACCAGCGCCCCAACCGATCCTTCGCGGTGATCGTCTCGCAGCCGCGCCATTTTGGGCGCTGCGGGATCGTAGGTGAAATATAAGTAGCCGCCGCCCGCCTCGTTCGTAATCGTGATGCGGCAGCCTATCGCGCCAGCGGCTTCGCTGCACGGGATCCATTCGGTCGGGATCAACCGCTGCGGTGGCGCGATGAAATCGTCGATCTCCGCCTGTGATTTGAGTCCGGCAACCGCCTCATAAAGCACCTTCCCGTCCGCGGGGCGGTAGCCCAAGCGCTTCAGGTCTTCGAGCGCGTCGGGCTCGGCAAGCAGACGCGTTCGTTTGGCGAGATATGCGCGCCGGACATCCCACGAGCCGAGCGTCATCCACCACTCGGCTTTCGTGATCATTTCCTTGCTGATGACGAAAAAAGATTCCGGCGGCACGCAGTGTGTCGAGGCGAGAACGTTTGCGCGCCGCTCGTCGTTGAAGCCTCGCTCGGCGAGATAACGGTCGGCGCCTGCGCGATCGAGCTTGACGAGATCCGTCAGCAATCCGTACGCCCGGTAATCGTTCAAACCCATCGCCGCCAGTTTGCCGAAAGCGCCATACCGCCCTTCCGGCAGCGGCGTCGTGTCGGAGCCGCAGTTCAGCATGCGCAGCATGCCGCGGCTCTCCTGATCGCTCGATGCAACGAACGCCTTCGCCAGCCAGTGCGGTACGTGCGTCGCCAGCGAGCCGCCGTCGCTGCTCACCCTTCTATCCGCGGCGTATTTCACCCAGTAGCCGTAGTCCCACCACGTGTTGACGATAGCCTCCGGCGCGGAATGCTTCCGGATCGCCACGAGACTGTCCCACCAGGCATCGTTGACTGCGGGGTAATAGCTTGCGACGGTCGCGTAACCGCGCTGGAGCGGATACAGCACCACGGCTAGCGCCACCACGCCGCTTGCGGCGCTCGCAAGCGCCCGATTCGAGTATGATAGACGGTCGACGGCGCTTTCGAGCAGGTCGCGCAAACGCCCGGCGAATGCCCCTACCGCGAAACCGAAAGGAACGGCGAAGAAAATCAGAAACCGAACGCCGCCAAAAACCAGATGAAGCGAAGCGAAAAACCAGACAAGCACGAGCAGGGCAACAGGGTCGTTGGTCGCATCAGGCTCGTTTTTCCACGCGCGATACAATAACTCGGCGGCAAACGGCGCCGCAAAAGCAGCGATGAAGGTCGTTTTCCAAGCCTCGTCGGAACCGAACCAAATATAGCGTGCTACGAATAGAGCCAGCGTCCAGACGATTATCGTGAGGTGACGCTTCTTAAACCGCTCTTGCGGCAAAACAAGACACAATAGCCCGAGCCATCCAGCCAGGAGCGCGACCGTACCTCCCATGAACTGTGCCAGATCGCCCGGCAGCGGCCTGCTCAGCTCGGTAACCGTGCTGTAAGCGAGCGGCCACCATGCAGTCGCCCGCGCCGCGCCTCGCGCCGAGCCGAGGAGCGCAGAAATGTTAAACGGGAGA
This sequence comes from Binatia bacterium, assembly GCA_035259465.1. GTDB lineage: Bacteria > Desulfobacterota > Binatia > UBA9968 > UBA9968 > JAJPJQ01. The sequence goes on along the minus strand of DATFWH010000150.1, from coordinate 2,789 downwards.
AAAAACGGCGCACCGGCGAGCCAGGTAAAGACGCCGGAAGAAAGATAGTAAAGTCCGGCGACACCGGCGAGCCGGCGAACGTCGGATCCCGTTGCGGCCGGCCGCAATCCATCTCGACCGAGGCGACGGACGAATGTGAGGCCCAGCCAACCCAGAGCCGCGGCTGTGACGACCAGAAAAGTAAAGACCCAGCCGCGCCAAACGGCGGCGTAGAGACCGGTCGCCAGCCCGGCCAGAGCGGCATAACCCGCCGCCGACGCTTTCCTACCCGCCGTGAACGCCGAGCACATGGCCCCGGCGATGAAGAGCGGCATGACGACGTTCCACACGTCGTTGTCGCTGCCGACGCTGCGGATGAGAAACGCGGGATCGAGCGAAATCATCAGCGCGGCGACAGCGCCGCCGGCATTGCCGCCGAGCCGTCGCCCGATAAAAAACGCCGGCAGCACGCCCAACGCGCCCACGATCACGGGAACCAGGAACGCGCTCGCCGCCAGCGGATATCCGGGATGAAAAAACGTCGCGACCCGATGCACGCCGACGATCGCCGCGATATGCAGAGAGCGGTTGTAAATCATTCGGTAGCCCACCGGCGCGTCCCCATAGACGTCGCGGCATTCGCCGGCAATGACGGCGTCGCATGTAGTGCCGCGCCGGAGATAGTTGCGCGCGTTTCGCAGCCACACGTAGCTGTCGTAATCGCCGAGATAGGCGTAGCTCCGGCCGTCGGCGCTGACAAAGCTCAGCTGGTTTTTGATCTCCGCCGCGAGCTTCGCCCGCGCTGCCGCAATTTCGCCGGCATCGCTTTTCAGTCGCTCGCGAACGGCCGCGGCGACGGCGTCGCGCCAGCGATCCGGAGGCTCGCGGCGCATGATGTCGGGCGCGATTTGCTCGCGCAGCTGACGCTCGAAGATAGTTTCGGCGAGCGCGCCGGCGGCGGGCAGCGACCACGGCAGCAGGCGCATCCAAACGACGACCGCGACGCACGCAAGTACGAAAAAAGCCGACAAGACTTTATCGGCGGAAAAACGATGCAGGAAAGAGCGCATCGGGCAAAAAAACGAGCGCAGGTACGAAATTAAGCCCGAACTATAGCGGGAAGCGGAAAGTCCTTCAATCGGGTAGCGGCTAAATTTTTTTCTTGCGCTCGGCGGCCAAGTCTTTTACGCTGGAGAAGCCGCATATTCAGGTCCGCGAGATTTCGCTTCGAGAAGCATTCGGCCAGCCGGTGGAAATCTTTCTACCATCCTACTGGCTCCTCTTTGGAGCCGCAGCCGCTTTGAGCCTGATCATCACACCGGCTGTTCGCGCCGTAGCGCGCCGCACGTCGGTCGCCGAACTGAGCGCGCAGCGGCCGCAAGCGGGCCCGATTCCCACGCTCGGCGGCTTCGCCGTGCTCGCCGGACTCGCCGGCTCACTGGCTTTTATCGCCGCCGCCCGCCCGGGCCTGGGAGACATGATTTTCTCCGCGCTGCTGAGCTGGCGCTGGTCCATCTGCGGCGTGCTCCTGATGGCGGCGCTCGGGCTCATCGACGACATCTACAAGCTTCGGCCGGCGACGAAGTTGACTTATCAAACGATCGCGGCGCTGCTTGTGGTGGCCGACGGCCATGGCATCGGACGCGTGATCGACCCGTTTACCGGCACCACGTTGTATCTCGGGTGGCTGGCGGCGCCGGTAACGCTGCTATGGATCATCGGGATGACGAACGCGTTCAATCTGATCGACGGGCTCGACGGACTGGCCGCAGGCGTGGGCCTCATCGCGGCGCTCACGCTCGCCGTGCTCGCCGCCGTCGCCGGGCGTCCGGAGATCGCGCTGATTGCGCTCGCCCTCGCTGGCGCGCTGCTCGGATTCCTTTTCTACAACTTCTTCCCCGCATCGATCTTCATGGGGGACTCAGGCAGCATGTTCGTGGGCTATGTGCTCGCCGCCCTGTATGTCCGCGGGGCCCAGCAGCCGGAAGGCGTGCCCATCCTCACGCCCGTACTGGCGCTCGCGTTCCCGGTTGCCGACGCGACGCTTGCGATCATCCGCCGCGGCTTCGGGCAGGCGGACGGCCAGGCCGGCGGTCGCGACCTCTCCAAGCGTCTCCTGGCGATTTTTCGCCGAGACCATGAGCACATCCATCACCGGCTGATGTCCGCCGGATTAACGGAGAAGCACGCCGTACTTGTACTTTACGCGGCATCGCTCGTCTCGGCGCTTGCCGCCGTGCTGACCTTTCATTCGCAAGGCGCGCGCCTGGCCGCGACTCTTGCGATGATTTCGGGCGCGATCTATTTCGGGTTCCGCGGTTCGCGCTGAAAAAACACCTATCCGTCAAGCATGCTGGCATGGAGAGAAGAAAAATAGCGGGCCGTCGGAGACCTGCGGCTGATCACTTCCGGCGGCCAAATGCATTTTTATATTGATGGTGCCCATGAAATCGACTAATCTATTCGGTAAGGGAAAGGGGTCGATGCGTTTCGTCATTTAGATGGATTCTGGCGAGATCGAATATCTATTCTGGTTGTTACTTACCGGCATCTTCATCATTATTTTCCTTCTTATTTTCTACCGAGGGGATTAGCGACCTGACACGCCTTCTTGGCTGCGTGATAGCCGGGAGCGTTCGCGGTCACAAGGCGCGAAGCATTTTCGATCGTTACAACATAATAAGCGGAGATGATCTAGTGGTTACTTGATCGCCTGATCCGCCGCTAGCACTTGTAGAAGACGCACGACAAGGCCGGCCAGTTTCGGATGCGGTATAGCATCCCTCACCCAATTCATACGGCGGCTTTCA
>DATFWH010000149.1:0-2321 GCA_035259465.1 Binatia bacterium | reverse complement strand
TGGGTCGATATCGCCGTCAAGATCCGCTGGCCGAAATAGGCGGAAGGATGAAAATGGCGCGCCGTCTCGCACTCGCCTTGTGCATGTCGCTCGCGAGCTGTTTCATCGCGGCAGGCGCATACGCGCAGCCGCTGCGCATCCCTTATGTCTCGCTCTCGCCGACCGCGGGGCCGCTGTGGATCGCGTACGAGGCCGGCTACTTTAAAAAGAACAACGTCCCTAGCGAGCTGATCTATATTCCCGGCGGCTCGGTGATCATCCAGGCGATGATCTCCGGCGACGTGAAGGTCGCCAACATGGCGCCGCCGGCGGCGATCGGCGCGTGGGCGAAGGGCGCGGATCTGACGCTGATCGCGAGCGGCGTCGATCAACTGTTGGAGACCGTCGTTACGTCCGCGGCGATCCGCACGCCCGCCGATCTGAAAGGAAAGAAGATCGGCGTCAGCCGCTACGGCTCGCTGACCGACATGGCGCTCCGCGAGGCGCTGCGCTTAAACCATCTGCAGGCGGACAAGGACGTGACGATCCTCCAGGCCGGCGGCGAGGCGCCGCGCCTCGCGGCGCTCCAGGCGGGCGCGATCGACGGCGCGATGCTCTCCGGCGACAAGAAGGTGATGGCGGAGAAGATGGGCTTTCACGTCGTGATCGATCTGAGCAAGCTGCCGATCTATTATCCCGTGAACGGCGTGGTCGCCTCCAAGAAATTCGTCGCGGCGAACCGCGACGCGGCGAAGAATTTTCTCAAGAGCTGGGTCGAGGGCATCAAGGCGTTCAAGACCGACGAGGAGCTGGCGCTCAAAGTCATCGGTAAATATTTGAAGATCACCGACCGCGACGTGCTGAAGAAAAGCTGGGAGATTTACCAGCCGGCGTACAAGAAGCTTCCCTACGGCGACGAGCGCGCGGTCAAGTTCGCGCTCGCCCAGATGGCGAAAGAGATGCCCGAAGCCGGGCAGCGCAAAGCTGAGGACTTCATCGACAACAGCCTGCTCGCCGAACTGGAAAAAAGCGGGGCGATCGATCAGATTTATTCCGGCAGATAGGGGAGGCGCATGCGCACGCAAATCAAGCATCTCGCGATCATCAGCGACAACTACACGCTGCTCGCGCGCTTCTACGAGGCGCTCTTCGGCATGAAGAGCGGCAAGTCGCCGCGGCCGGAGAGCGCGGTCGCGATCGGCGACGGCTACGTCGGCATGAACATCATCCCGCAGAAGCTCGGCCGGCAGGCGGGGCTCGAGCATTTCGGCTTTGAGGTCGAGGACGTCGACGAGATCGACGCGCGGCTCAGAGAAAAATATCCCGTGGTCAAGCTCGTGCGCCGGCCGACCAACCGCCCCTTCGCCGGCATCAGCACGCACGACCCCGAAGGCTACGTCTTTGATCTTTCCCAGCAGCGTATGTCGAACCGCGCGGAAGTCTACGTCGAGGGCGAGTGGAAGCAGCCGCGCACGGTCAGCCACTTCGCGCTCCGCGCGCTCGATCCCGGGCGGCTGGCGAAGTTCTACCGCGAGATCTACGAGCTGAAAGAGACGGAAAAGCCCGCCGGAGACCCGAATCATTATCTCACCGACGGCCGCGTGACGCTCGTCGTCATGCCATGGAACATCGGCGATTACGAGGGCGCGGGCATCGAGCCGCGCCACATGGATCATCTCGGCTTCAAGGTCGAAGACCTCGAGGCCTTCAAGAAAGATCTAGCCGCGCTGGCGCGGCGAAACCCGGCGCTGTCGCCCAAGCCTGCCGGCGCGGAGGGCGAGATTCGCCTGAAGCTGTTGGCCAAGTGTCACGGCGGCGCGTTCCAGACGGCCGATCCCGACGGCGTGCCGATCGACGTGGCGGAGTAGGGGAGCATAGATGAGGAGAAAGTTTTTCGCGGGCGCCGCGCTCGCAATCATTCTGGCGATTTTTTCCGACGCCCGCGCCGACGACAAGATCCGCATCGGCATCTCGTCGAGCTCGCCGGGATTTCTCCCGACCGTTATCGCCGAGAAGAAGGGCTTCTTCACGAAATATGGGATTAGCTCCGAGCATATCCGCATCTCGCTCGCCGTCGCGATGAACGCCCTCGGCACCGGCGATCTCGATTACGCCGTCACCATGGCGCAGGGCGTCTCGGCGGCGATCCAGGGCGTGCCGGTGAAGCTCGTCATGATGACGCAGGACAAGCTCGTCTTCTTTCTCATGACGCGGCCGAACATCCAGAAGGTGGCCGACCTGAAGGGCAAGGTGATCTGCATCAGCTACTTCGGCAGCACGACGCATCTCGTCGCCGACGTCATCGCAAAGCAGAACGGCCTCACGCCGGGCCAGGACCTGAA
>DATFWH010000148.1:0-2147 GCA_035259465.1 Binatia bacterium | reverse complement strand
TCTTGATCGCGCGGCACGTCTTTGTCGCGGACAGCCAGAAAGAGGCGGAGAAACTCTGCAAGACGCACTTCGAGTACTATTTCCAAGAGCTCCTGGGCAAGGTGAACAACGCCGCGATCCAGAGGATTCTCGATATGAATCCCGAATTGACCCGCGACAACGTTAAGACTCCCTACCCTTACGACGTCACGCCGATGGAAAAAATGCGCGAAGACGGCTTTGTGCTGGTCGGGACGCCCGACCGGGTCTACCAGGATCTGATGAGCCAGTACGAAGAGTACGGCGGCTTTGGAACTTTTATGGCGATCGTTCGCATGGGCGCGATGCCGCAGGAGCTGGTCTTGAACAGCGTGCGTCTGTTCGGCAAAGAGGTGATTCCACGCCTGCACGCCGTGCAGCCGAGAGCGGTCTAGGCGATTTCGCCTTTGGAAATTTAAGGAGGAACGAAACATGGCGGTTCAAGAAAAATTCGTTCAGGCGGGCGAATATCGGACGCACTACTGGGAAGTCGGCGCGGGGGAGAACGTGCTCATGCTGCATTCCGCCGACCCCGGCTCCGGGGGATGGCTCGAGTTTCGCGAGAATCTCGAAGCGCTGGGACGACACTTCAGAGTGCTCGCTCCGGACATCATCGGATTCGGCAAAACCGACTCGCCGACGCGCGACCTGAGGCACCCGGCCTACGTCGAACACATGGTGCAATTTCTCGACGCGCTGGGAATCAAAAAAACCCATCTGATAGGGAACTGCCGCGCCGGTTTGATCAGCATCTCAATCGCCGCGGAGCATCCGGAGCGGGTGGGGAAAATGATTCTAATCGGCAACGCCGGCGGCGGCATACCTCCCGAGCTGGAGCAGAAGGCGCTGGCGCCCTACGCGAATTACACCGCGACCGAGGACAATCTCAAGGCACACCTCGGGCGGGCTTACTTCAACGCGGATCGATGGGCGCCGCCTCAGATATTCGGCCAGTATCTCGAAGCGAGTGCGCGCCAGTACGGCGCTTACGCCAAGCTGGGCTGTTACCCGATGGATGTGCCGAATCTGCGGCCGCTGCTCGCCAAGATGACCGTGCCTGTGCTGTTCGTCACGGGTAAAGAGAATAAAATTTTGCCGATCGAGCAGGCGCTGGTCGCCTTTAACATGACGCCGGGCGCCAAACTCTACGCGATGTCGAGTTGCGGGCTGCACGCGCAGACCGAGCGTCCGGAGGAGTTCAACCGCATCGCGGTCGAATTTCTCAAGGGGGAGTTGAACTGAAACCGGCGCCATTCCATTTACATCGGCCGACAAGCGTCGATAAGGCGTTGGGGCTTCTGCAATCTTACCGCGACGAGGCGAAAGTTCTCGCCGGCGGCCAGAGCCTCGTGCCGCTGATGAATTTCCGTCTCGCGCAGCCGCGTCACCTAATCGACGTGAACGGAGTCGAAGGGTTGGATAAGATCGCGATCGACGATCAAATCCTCTCGCTCGGCGCCATGGTACGGCAGCGGGATGTCGAGCGTTCTCCCGCGATCGCCGAACGTTTGCCGATTCTTATCGAAGCGATCGCGCAAGTCGGCCATCCGGCCATCCGCAATCGCGGCACCGTCGGCGGCAGCCTGGTCCACGCCGATCCTGCGGCGGAGCTGCCGCTGCTCGCCGTCGCCTTGGATGCATCCTTTCATCTCCGCAGCGCGCGCGCCGGCAGGTCCATTGCGGCGCGGGATTTCTATCGGGGATATCTGCTAACGGACATCGCGCCGGACGAACTGCTGGTCGGCGTGGATTTTCGACTGCCGCCTGCGGTTTCCGGCTGGTGCTTAAGCGAAATCGCGCGGAGGCGCGGCGATTTCGCCCTCGTCGCCGCGGCCGTCGTTTTGGGCTTAGATCGTGACGGGCGCATCGCCTTCGCCCGCCTCGCTCTCGGCGGGGTCGGTCCGGCGCCGCTGCGCCTAGAGGCGGCCGAAGCGGCGCTCTTGGGCGAGCGGCCGGGCGCCGAGCTTTTTCAGCGGGCGGCCGATATCGCGGCGCAAGCCGTGGATCCGCCGTCCGATATCCACGCTTCCTCGAACTACCGGCGACATATCGCCGGGGTCCTGGTGCGCCGCGGGCTCGGTGTCGCCGAGCGCCGCGTCGCAACACGGCGCGGGCCTGGCGTGCTCCCG
>DATFWH010000147.1:0-20166 GCA_035259465.1 Binatia bacterium | reverse complement strand
GCGAGCGGCCCAACGCAAAAGGCAGTGGCCAGATCTTCGCCAGCTTCGATGAGGTCAGGATCGCCTTCGACCAGGGCGCGGTCGACCTCCAGGCGGCAGTCAAGGTACGCGTGAACGGCGAGAAGATCGATACGACGATCGGACGCGTGCTGCTCAACGAAGTCGCGCCGCCGGAGATCCCGTTTAAAGAAATGAACCGGCTGATGAAGAAAAAGGAGCTCGCGAACTTGATCGACGTGAGCTACCGGCTCGCCGGCAACAAGGCGACCGTCATCTTCGCCGACCGGCTGAAAGACATCGGCTATCACTACGCCACCAAGGCCGGCATATCGATCGCGATTAAGGACATGGTGATTCCGCCGAGTAAGGGCGTCCTGCTCCAGAAGGCGCACGACGACGTGCGCGAAATCGAGGAGCAATACAAGAACGGTCTCATCACCGACGGCGAGCGCTACAACAAGGTCGTCGACATATGGGCCGAAGTCACCGACCGCATCGCCGACGAGATGCTCCGCGACCTCGGCACCGAAACCATGACCGACGAAAAAGGCAGCAAGGTCACGGTCCCGAGCTTCAACCCGATCTTCATGATGGCGGACTCCGGCGCGCGCGGCAGCGCGCAGCAAATCCGGCAGCTCGCCGGCATGCGCGGCCTGATGGCGAAGCCTTCGGGCGAGATCATCGAGACGCCGATCACGGCGAACTTCCGCGAAGGTCTGACGGTGTTGCAGTACTTCATCTCGACGCACGGCGCGCGCAAAGGGCTCGCCGACACGGCGCTCAAGACCGCGAACTCCGGCTATCTCACGCGCCGTCTCGTCGACGTTGCGCAGGACTCGATTATCTCGGAGGACAACTGCGGCACGCTCGACGGCATCGAGATGACGCCCCTCATGGAAGGCGGCGAGATCATCGAGCCGCTCGGCGACCGCGTGCTCGGGCGCGTCGCGCTCGAGGACGTGAAGGATCCGTTCAGCGGCGACGTCATCGTCGGCGCGAACCAGGAGATCACCGAAGAACTCGTCCAAAAAATTGAGGATGCGGGCTTGGAGCGCATCAAGATCCGCTCCGTGCTCACATGCCAGTCGAAGCGGGGCGTCTGCGTCATGTGCTACGGGCGCGATCTCGCGCGCGGCCACATGGTGAACCACGGCGAGGCGATCGGCGTCATCGCGGCGCAGTCGATCGGTGAGCCGGGCACGCAGCTTACGATGCGGACTTTCCACATCGGCGGCACCGCGAGCCGGCGCGCCGAGCAGACGACGCTGGAGGCGCGTAACGAAGGCCATCTCAAGTTCGTGAGCGTCAACACCGTTGCGAACAAGGAAGGCGACCTCGTTGTCATGAACCGCAACGGCGAGATCGCCGTTGTCGATTATCCCGAAGGCGAGAAGGGGCGCGAGCGCGAGCGCGAGCGCTACCCGGTCGTCTACGGCGCCAAGCTCAAGAAGAAGGACGGCGCCAAAGTGAAGCCCGGGGATCTGCTCGCCGAGTGGGATCCGTACACGATCCCGATCCTCACCGAGGTGACCGGCACGGTCAAGTTCGGCGACATCGTCGAAGCTGTCACGATGGAAGAGCGCGTCGACGAGCGCACCGGTCTCTCGACCAAAGTCATCATCGACTCGAAAGACGTCGACAAGCGGCCGCGCATCTCGATCAAGGACACCGGCGGCCAGACGGCGCGCCTCTCGGCGACGCTCGAGGCGCGCTATCTGCTCCCGGTCGGCGCGCACATCAACGTGCAGGAAGGCCAGTCGGTCTACGCGGGCGACGCACTCGCGAAGATTCCGCGCGAGACCACCAAAACCAAGGACATCACCGGCGGTCTCCCGCGCGTCGCCGAGCTTTTCGAGGCGCGCAAGCCGAAAGAGTTCGCCGTCATCAGCGAGATCGACGGCGTGGTCTCGTTCGGCAAGGACACCAAAGGCAAGCGCAAGGTCGTGATCACACCGGAAGTCGGCGAGCCCCGGGAATATCTCATTCCCAAAGGCAAGCACATCAGCGTGCACGAGGGCGACCGCATCAAGGCCGGCGAGGCTTTGATGGACGGCTCGTCCAACCCGCACGACATTCTCAACATTCTCGGCGAGAAGGCGTTGGCGAAGTACCTCGTCGACGAGGTCCAGGAGATCTATCGCCTCCAGGGCGTGCGCATCAACGACAAGCACATCGAGGTCATCGTGCGCCAGATGCTCCGCCGCGTGCGCATTAAGGAAGTCGGCGACACCGAATTCCTGATCGGCGATCAGGTCGAGAAATGGCGCTTCGAGGAGGAGACGCAGAAAATCATCGCCGCGGGCGGTCGGCCGGCGATCGCCGAGCCGCTGCTCCTGGGCATTACCAAGGCTTCGCTGTCGACGGAGAGCTTCATCTCCGCGGCTTCCTTCCAGGAAACGACGAAGGTGCTGACCGAAGCGGCGATCCAGGGCAAGGTCGATCTCCTCTGCGGTCTCAAAGAGAACGTGATCATGGGGCGGTTGATCCCAGCCGGCACGGGTCTCAAGAAGTACGGCGAGGCCGAGATCGAGCTCGAGCAGCCGGAGACGGAAGAGGCGGAAGTTTCCCGTGCCGCCGAGGGGTAAATGTTTTGACAAGCGCGCGAGTGTCTGTTATTTATATGGTTTTTGCCAGGAATAGGACTTTCTAGGAAGAACGCGTAAAACTATGCCCACGATCGGTCAGCTCGTCCGTGAAGGACGCGAGAAACAGCGGCGCAAAAACACCGCGCCGGCGCTGCAGGGATGTCCGCAGAAGCGCGGCGTTTGCATCCGCGTCTACACGACGACGCCGAAGAAGCCGAACTCCGCGCTGCGCAAGGTGGCGCGCGTCCGGCTCACCAACGGCATCGAAGTGACATCCTACATTCCCGGCGTCGGCCACAACCTGCAGGAGCACTCGGTCGTGCTGATCCGCGGCGGCCGCGTGAAAGACCTGCCGGGCGTGCGCTACCATATTATCCGCGGCACGCTCGATTCGATCGGCGTGCAGGAGCGGCGCCAGAGCCGGTCCAAATACGGGGCGAAGAAGCCGAAGTAGAGACGAACAATGCCGCGCAAAGGCGAAGTCAAGAAAAGAGAAGGGCTGCCGGATCCCAAGTACGGGGACAAGCAGGTGGCGAAATTCATCAATACGGTGATGACGCGCGGCAAGAAGAGCGTCGCCGAGGGCATCTTTTACCGCGCGCTCGACCTCGTCGGCTCGCGCACGAAGGAAGATTCTCTCGCGGTCTTCAAGCGGGCGGTCGAGAACACCAAGCCCGCGGTCGAGGTCCGCTCCCGGCGCGTCGGCGGCGCAACGTATCAGGTGCCCGTCGAAGTGAGACCGCAGAGGCGCCTCTCGCTCAGCATGCGCTGGCTCGTGCAGTCCGCCTCGGCCCGCGAAGGCAAATCGATGGAGGAGAAGCTCGCCGCCGAGCTCATCGACGCGGCGCAGAGCCGCGGCGGCGCGATCAAAAAAAAGGAAGATACCCACCGGATGGCGGAGGCGAACCGCGCCTTCGCGCATTACCGCTGGTAATTTCGGTTAGGAGTGTTCGAGAGGAGGCGGCCCACCGCCTCCTTTTTTTCGGAAAAATCGGCAATGGCAAGAACGGTAGCATTAGACAAGACCCGCAACATCGGCATCATGGCCCACATCGATGCGGGCAAGACCACGACGACCGAGCGGATCCTCTATTATACGGGGATCAACTACAAGATCGGCGAGGTCCACGAGGGCACGGCGACGATGGACTGGATGGTCCAGGAGCAAGAGCGCGGCATCACGATCACATCCGCCGCTACTACCTGCTTCTGGCGCGACCACCGGGTGAACATCATCGACACGCCGGGCCATGTCGACTTCACGATCGAGGTCGAGCGGTCGCTCCGCGTCCTCGATGGCGCGGTGGCGGTCTTCTGCTCGGTCGGCGGCGTGGAGCCGCAGACCGAGACCGTCTGGCGCCAGGCCGACAAGTACCGCGTTCCGCGCATCGCGTTCATCAATAAGATGGACCGGGTCGGCGCCGACTTTTTCGCCGCCGTGAAAATGATCCAGGACCGGCTCGGCGCGCGGCCGGTGCCTATCCAGTTGCCGATCGGAGCCGAAGACCAGTTCAAAGGGGTCGTCGACCTCGTGCAGATGAAGGCGATCATCTGGGACGAAGAAAGTCTGGGGGCGAAGTTCCATATCGAAGAGATTCCGGCCGAGTTGAAGGCGCAGGCGCACGAATATCGCGAGAAGCTGATCGAGGCCGCGGCGGATTCCGACGAAGCCTTGATGGACAAGTACCTCGAAGGGAAACCGATCGGCGAGCCCGAGATCCGCGCCGCGATCCGCAAGGGCGGTCTGGCGATGAAGCTCGTTCCGGTCGTCTGCGGCGCCGCGTTTAAAAATAAAGGCGTCCAGCCTCTGCTCGACGCGGTAGTCGATTACCTCCCATCCCCGTCAGATATTCCCCCTGTTTGCGGTAAAAATCCCGACAATCAGCAAGAAGAAGAGCGGCTTCCCAAAGAAGATGCGCCCTTTGCCGCGCTCGCCTTCAAGATCATGACCGATCCGTACGTCGGCACGCTCACCTTCTTTCGCGTCTATTCCGGCACGCTCAATTCTGGCTCCAGCATCTACAACTCGACCAAGATGCGCCGCGAGCGTATCGGCCGCCTGCTCAAGATGCACGCGCGCAAAAGCGAAGAGATCAAAGAGGTCAACGCCGGCGACATCGCCGCAGCCGTCGGCTTAAAGAACACCGCGACCGGCGACACGCTTTGCGACGAAGAGAAGCCGATCATCCTCGAATCGATCGAATTCCCCGAGCCCGTCATCTCGATCGCCATCGAGCCCAAGAGCAAGGCCGACCAGGAAAAGCTCGGCCTCTCGCTCCAGAAGCTCGCGACCGAAGATCCCTCGTTCCGCGTCCGCACCGACGAGGAAACCGGACAGACGATCATCTCCGGCATGGGCGAATTGCATCTGGAGATCATCGTCGACCGCCTCGTGCGCGAGTTCGGCGTCGGGGCGAACGTCGGCAAGCCGCAGGTCGCCTACAAAGAGACCGTGCGGCGCAAGGTCGAGCAGGAAGGCAAGTTCATCCGCCAGACCGGCGGCCGCGGCCAATACGGACACGTTTACATCACGCTCGAGCCGCTGCCTCCGGCGAGCGGCTTCGAGTTCGTCGACGCGATCAAAGGCGGCTCGGTGCCGCGCGAATATATTCCCGCGGTCGAGAAGGGCATCAAAGAGGCGTTGGACAACGGGCCGATCGCCGGATATCCAGTCGTCGATGTCAAGGCCACGCTCTTCGACGGCAGCTACCACGACGTCGATTCGTCGGAGATCGCCTTTAAGATCGCAGGATCGATGGCCTTTAAACAGGCCGCCAAGAAGGCCTCTCCGGTGCTGCTCGAGCCGATCATGGCGGTCGAGGTCGTGACGCCCGAGGAGTTCATGGGCGAAGTCATCGGCAACATCAGCTCGCGCCGCGGCAAAATTCTAGGCATGGAGCCGCGCGGCACGGCGCAGGTCATCAATGCCCAGGTGCCACTGGCGCAGATGTTCGGCTACGCGACCGACGTGCGGTCGATGACGCAGGGGCGCGCCACCTATACGATGCAGTTTTCGCATTACGAGCCGGTTCCACAGTCGATCTCAGACGAGATCAGTGCCAAATCGGGTAACCCGTTGGAGTCTGATCCTGACTTAAGACCATGAACGAGAAAATCCGCATTCGCCTGAAGGCATACGATCATCGGGTGCTCGACCAGTCGGTCGGCGAGATCGTCGAGACCGTGCGGCGCACGGGCGGCCGCGTGGCCGGACCGATCCCGCTGCCGACGCGTATCGAGCGCTTCACCGTCAACCGCTCGCCGCACGTCGATAAAAAATCGCGCGAGCAGTTCGAGATCCGCACGCACAAGCGCCTGCTCGACATCCTCGAGCCGACGCAGCAGACGATCGACGCGCTGGGAAAATTGGATCTCGCCGCAGGCGTGGACGTGGAGATTAAATTACAATGAAAGAGCTTAGAAGCTAGAATTTAGAATCTAGAATGGGCTCCGGCCTCTGAATTCTAAATTCTATATTCAGTTTTTTATGAACGGACTACTTGGAAAGAAGATCGGCATGACGCAGGTGTTCGGCGCGGACGGCACGGTTGTGCCGGTTACTGTTATCCAGACCGGACCGTGCATCGTCGTGCAAAAGAAAGAGGCGGCGCGCGACGGCTACGACGCGCTGCAGGTGGGCTTCGGCAGCCGCAAGGCGCAGCGCGTCAATAAGCCCGAACAGGGACATTTTAAAAAAGCCGGCAAGGGCGCATTCGAAGTGCTGCGCGAGTTTCGCACCGACAAAGCCGGCGAGTACGAGCTCGGCCAGGAGATCAAGGCCGGCGATCTCTTCAAGACGGGTGATTTCGTCGACGTCGCCGGCATCAGCAAGGGCCACGGCTTCAGCGGCGTCATCAAGCGCTGGAGCTTCGCCGGTTTTCCGGGCTCGCACGGCACGCACGAATATTTCCGTCACGGCGGCTCGATCGGCAACCGCTCTTACCCGGGGCGCGTCTTCAAAGGCAAGCGCATGGCCGGTCATTGGGGCGACGAGCGCATTTCGGTGCAGAACTTGGAAGTCGTCGAGGTCAGGCCCGAGGATAATTTGCTCCTCATCAAAGGCTCGGTTCCCGGCGCGCAGCGCAGCGTGGTGATCATCAAGCGCGCGTCGAAGCCGCGCAAGAAGCCTCAGGCGCCGGTGGCCGAAAAAGCAAAAGAAAAAAAGTAAACCATGGCAAATCAGGTCGTTCATCCGGAATTTAAAGAAGAGATCTTCGGCGTTCCGCCGCGGCCGCATCTCTTACACCAGGCGGTCGTCATGCAGCAGGCCAACAAGCGCGCCGGCACGGCCGCGACCAAGAGCAAGGGGTTTGTTCGCGGCGGCGGAAAAAAACCGTGGCGCCAGAAGGGCACCGGCCGGGCGCGCTCCGGCTCGATCCGCTCGCCGATCTGGGTCGGCGGCGGCACGATCTTCGGCCCGACGCCGCGCGATTACTCGTACCGGATGCCGAAAACCGCGCGCCGCGAGGCGCTTCTCTCGGCGCTGAGCCTGAAGCGCAAAGAAGGCAAGATCATCGTCCTTGCGGGCTTCGATCTCGCGGAGCCGAAGACGAAGCTTGCGCGGCAGTTGCTAGAGGAGCTTCAGGTCAAGAGCGCGCTCATTGTGCTGCCGGAGAACGACGCCAAAGTGATGCTGTCGGTCCGCAATCTTCCGAAGGTGAAGGCGCTCCGCGTCGACGGGCTGAACGTTTACGATTTGCTCCGCTACGAGCACCTCATCATGACCGAACAGGCGCTCCGCGCGATCGAAGAGAGGCTCGCGGCATGAGAGAACCGCAGGAGATTATCCAGGCGCCGCTCGTCACCGAGAAGGGCAGCCTCCTCGGCGAGAAAACAAACCAGGTCCTGTTCCGCGTGAAACGCGACGCAAACAAGATCGAGGTCAAGCAGGCGATCGAGACGCTGTTCAAGGTAAAGGTGACGAAAGTCCGCCTCACGCGCTATCTCGGCAAGATCAAGCGCGTCGGCCGCAGCGCCGGGCGGCTGCCGATGTGGAAAAAGGCGTACGTGACTTTAAAAGAAGGGGACAAGATCGACTTTTTCGGCGGCGCATAGCCATTTTAGATTTAAATTGCCGATTTTAGGTTTGGCGAGAGCCGGTCTTCAATCGCAAATATAAAATCCAAAATAAGAAATTGAATTATGGCGATAAAAACTTACAACCCGACCTCGCACGGGATCCGTTTCCGCACCGGACTCGGCTTCGAAGAGATCACTAAGACGAAGCCCGAGAAGGGCCTCGTCGAGCCGCTGAAGCGGACCGGCGGCCGCAACAACACCGGCCGTGTTACGAGCCATCACCGCGGCGGCGGCCACAAGCGCCTGTTCCGGCTGATTGACTTCAAGCGCGACAAGCGCGGCATTCCGGCGCGCGTCCAGGCGATCGAATACGACCCGAACCGCTCGGCGCGGCTCGCGCTGCTCTGCTACGCCGACGGGGAGCGCCGCTACATCCTCGCGCCCGACCAGCTCAAGGTCGGCGACAAAGTCATGGCCGGCGGCGACGGGGTCGACATCAAGCCGGGCAACTGCCTGCCGATGAAATTCATTCCCGTCGGTACGGTCATTCACAATATCGAACTGAAGCTCGGCAAAGGCGGGCAGATGGTCCGGAGCGCTGGTGCTGGCGCTCAGCTCATGGCAAAGGAAGCGGGGTACGCGCTCGTCAAGCTTCCTTCGGGCGAGCTACGGAACGTCCTCGCCGAATGCTCCGCGACGATCGGGCAGGTCGGGAACCTCGAGCAAGAAAATGTCTCCCTCGGCAAGGCGGGACGCACGCGCTGGCTCGGCAGACGCGGCTGGACCCGCGGCATCGCGAAGAATCCCGTCGATCACCCGCACGGTGGCGGGGAGGGGCGTTCGAAGGGCAATCACCCGATGACGCCGTGGGGCAAGCCTACGAAGGGCTATAAGACGAGAAAAAATCAGACCACCGATAAATATATCGTTAAGCGGAGAGAGGCGAGATAACGATGGCGCGCTCGGTAAAAAAGGGTCCCTTCATCGACGAGCATCTGCTGAAAAAAGTCGAGAAGATGGCCCAGACGAAAGACAGACGGGCGATCAAGACCTGGTCGCGCCGCTCGACGATTACGCCGGAGATGGTGGGCCAGACGCTCGCGGTGCACAACGGGCGCAAGTTCATCCCCGTTTTCGTGACCGAGAACATGGTCGGCCACAAGCTGGGCGAGTTCTCGCCGACTCGGACCTTTTATATGCATTCCGGCGACCGCAAAGGCGAGGCGAAAGAGGGCGTCGCCGGCGCGCCGCCCGGCGCTCCGGGCGCGGCGCCCGGCGCGGCCCCTGGCGCCGCGCCCAGACCGGCTCCGGGCGCGGCGCCCGGCGCTGCGCCTAAAGCGGGATCGTAAACATGGAAACGCGCGCCGTCACAAAATTCGTGCGGCTCTCGCCGCGCAAAGTCCGGCTGGTCGTCGATCAGATCCGCGGCAAGGGCGTCGAGGAGGCGTTGAACACGCTCAAGTTCACCCCCAAGCGCGCCGCCGACCTCGTCGCGAAGACGCTGCGCTCCGCCGTCGCCAACGCGGAGAACACGCAAAGCGTCGACGTCGACAATCTTTACGTGAAGCGCGTCGAAGTCGGCGACGCGGGCATGTGGAAGCGCTTCATGCCGCGGGCGATGGGACGCGCGACGAAAATTCGCAAGCGTCTCGCGCACATCACCGTTGTCATAGATGAGAGGAGCAAATAGCGCATGGGTCAGAAGACGCATCCGAAGCTTTTTCGCGTGGGAGTCATCGACTCCTGGGATAGCAAGTGGTTCGCGCGCCATGAGTACGCGAAGCTCCTCCACGAAGATTTTAAAATAAAGAATTTTCTGAAGAGCCGCCTGTACCACGCGGGCGTCTCAAAGATCGAGATCGAGAGCGCGGCGGCCAAGGCGAAGATCAACATCCACACCGCGCGTCCAGGCATTGTCATCGGCAAAAAAGGCGCCGAGATCGAGAAGTTGAAGAAAGAGCTGTCGCGGCTGACGCAGCGGGAAATTTATTTGAACATCATCGAGGTGCGCCGGCCCGACCTCGACGCGCAGCTCGTGGCGGAGAACGTCGCGCTGCAGCTCGAGCGTCGCGTCGCGTTTCGCCGCGCGATGAAGGAAAGCGTCTCGCGAGCGATGCGCATGGGCGCCCAGGGGATTCGGATTCAATGCGCCGGCAGGCTGGGCGGGACGGAAATCGCGCGCACGGAATGGTACCGCGAAGGGCGCGTGCCGCTGCACACGCTGCGCGCCGACATCAGCTACGGCTTCGCCGAATCGAAGACCACCTACGGCGTCATCGGCGTCAAGGTCTGGATTTTCCGCGGCGAAGTGCTGACCGAAGAGGAGCAGCAGCAGAAGCAGGCGATGGGAGCCTAGCGGGAGAATTTGAGATTTTGGTGCCGATTTTGGATTTAATCTAAAATCGAAAATCTAAAATCCAAAGTGATCGGGAAAATTTCAAATGCTGGAACCGAAGAAGGTCAAATATAGAAAGCAACAAAAGGGGCGGAGAGCCGGTATGGCGTTGCGCGGCTCGACGCTTGCGTTCGGCGACTACGGCCTCAAGGCACTGGAGCGCGGCTGGCTCGGCGCGCGCGAGATCGAAGCGGCGCGCATCGCGCTCACGCGTTATCTCAAGCGCGGCGGCAAAGTCTGGATCCGCATTTTCCCCGACAAGCCTATCACCAAAAAGCCCGCCGAGACGCGCATGGGCAAAGGCAAGGGCGCGCCGGAGGCGTGGGTCGCCGTGATCAAGCCGGGGCGCATCCTCTACGAGATGGAAGGCGTCGAGCGCGACCTAGCCCGCGAGGCGTTCCGCCTGGCGGCGCACAAGCTCTCGCTGCCGACCATGTTCGTCGAGCGGAGGCCCCATGCAGGCTAAAGAGCTGAGGGATCTGGGCGAAGAGGAGCTGGCGCAGAAACGCCGCGAGCTCAAAGAAGAGATTTTTCATCTTAAACTGCGCAAGGCGACCGGTCGGCTCGAGAACGCGATGAAGCTCCGGGAGGACCGGCGCGATCTCGCACGCGTCGAGACGGTGTTGAAAGAAAAGTCCAAGGGCGGGAAGTAAACATGGAAGCGAAAAGGATGCACAAGGAGCGCCAGGGCGTGGTGCTCAGCAACAAGATGCAGAAGACGGTGATCGTCGCGGTCGAGCGCACCGTGCTGCATCCGAAATACAAAAAATATCTCAAGCGCCGGACCAAGGTGAAGGCGCACGACGAGAGAAGCGAGTGCCGCATCGGCGACCGGGTGGTGATCGTCGAGACCCGGCCGCTCAGCCGCGACAAGCGCTGGCGCGTTTCAAAGATCGTCGAGCGCGCGGTAATCGATACGACGGCGGCGCCGGACGCCGCGCTTACGGCATGAGGGGTCGCCGCGGGGCCGAATTATGATTCAAATGAGAACCGTTCTGGATGTGGCGGACAACTCGGGCGCGCGCAAAGTCCAGTGCATCAAGGTGTTGGGCGGCAGCAAGCGCAAATACGCCTCCATCGGCGACATCATCGTGGTGTCCGTTAAAGAGGCGATACCCAACGCGAAAGTGAAAAAGGGCGAGGTAACGAAGGCGGTCGTGGTGCGGACGGCGAAAGAGCTCGGCCGCTCCGACGGCAGCTACATCCGCTTCGACACCAATTCAGCGGTGCTGATCGACAACCAGAAAGAGCCGATCGGCACGCGCATCTTCGGGCCGGTGGCGCGCGAGCTGAGGGCCAAAAAATTCATGAAGATCATCTCGCTCGCGCCCGAGGTGCTGTAAGCCGATTACAGGAACAGAAAGAAACGACGTGCATATACGTAAGAACGACAGCGTGATGGTGATCTCGGGGCGCGAGCGGCGCAAGACCGGCAAGGTCCTCAAGGTCCTGCCGAAAGACGGCGCCGCGATTATCGAGCGCGTCAATATGGTCAAGCGCCACATGCGCGCGCGCGGCCCCCAGCAGACGGGCGGCATCGTCGAGAAAGAGGCGCCGATCCCGCTCTCCAATCTGATGCTGATGTGCGATAAATGCAACGCGCCGGTGCGCATCGGAACGAAGCAGATGACGGGAGAGGAAAAGGCGCGCGTTTGCCGCAGGTGCGGCGACCCCCTGGATTGAGAAGATGGCTGCGAGACTCAAAAAGAAATACGACGAAGAAGTCGTCCCGGCGATGATGAAGGAGTTCAATTACAAGAACACCCTTCAGGTCCCGCGGATCGAGCGGGTCACGCTCAACATGGCGCTCAGCGAGGCGACGCAGAACGTGAAGGTCCTCGATTCCGCCGCGGCGGAGCTCGCGGCGATCACCGGCCAGAGGCCGGTCATCACCAAGGCGAAGAAGGCGATCGCCAACTTCAAGCTGCGTCAAGGCGTTCCGATCGGCTGCATGGTGACGCTCAGGCGCGACCGTATGTACGAGTTTCTCGACCGCCTGATTCACGCGGCGCTCCCGCGCGTGCGCGACTTCAAAGGAATTCCGTCGAAGTCGTTCGACGGCCGCGGCAATTATTCGCTCGGGCTCCGCGACCAGGTCATCTTTCCCGAGATCGTGGCCGACAAGGTCGACAAGACGCGCGGCCTCACGGTTTCCATTGTGACTACGGCGAAGAGCGATGATGAGGGCAGGGCTCTGCTCAAGCACCTCGGGATGCCGTTCGCGGCTTAAAGTGGAGGTATTCATTGGCTAAGACATGTCTTCGGGTAAAGGCGGAGAGGCCGAATAAATTCAAGGTGCGGCAGTACAACCGCTGTCCGTTGTGCGGCCGCTCGCGCGCGTTTTTCCGCCGTTTTCGCATGTGCCGCATCTGCCTCAGGGACCACGCCCGCAAAGGGCATATTCCCGGACTCATCAAGGCGAGCTGGTGACGGAGTCGAACCCATGGCAATGACCGATCCGATAGCCGATCTCCTCACCCGCATCCGCAACGCCATGCGCGCCGGCAAGGACAGCCTCGAAGTGCCGGGCTCGCGCGTGAAGGAGTCGCTCGTCAAGGTGCTGATCGCCGAAGGCTATTTGCAGGACGTTAAAAAAGTGAAGCCGAAAGAAGGCGCCGGCGAATTGCTGAAGATCCAGCTCAGATTCGACAAACAAAAGCGGCCGGTTATTACGGGCCTGCGACGGATCAGCCGCCCGGGCCGAAGAATCTATGTCGGCATCGACGAGATTGCGCCGATCCGCAAGGGCCTCGGCGTCAATGTCCTCTCGACGCCGAAAGGCATTTTGGTCGACCGCGAGGCGAAGAAGGCCAAAGTCGGCGGCGAACTCATCTGTTCGGTCTGGTAGAGGTAACGAACGTGTCGCGCATAGGAAGATTGCCCATAAATGTTCCCGACGGCGTCAAGATCGCGATGGCCGACAAAGCCGTCAAAGTCGAAGGCCCCAAGGGAAAGCTCGAGGCCGCGATTCCTGCGGGAATCGAGGTGAAGATCGACGGCAAGATCGTACGGGTGAGCCGCACCGACGAGGAGCGCAAAGCGAAGGCGCTGCACGGCCTCGCGCGCAAGCTCATCGCGAACATGGTCGAAGGCGTAAGCAAGGGCTTTACCCGCGTGCTCGAGATCAACGGCGTCGGCTATCGCGCGGAGGTCAAAGGCTCCGATCTCCACATCGCGCTCGGCTACTCGCACCCGATCGTTTACCCTTTGCCGAAAGGCGTGTCGGCGAGCGTAGAGCGCCAGATCATCATTACTCTGACGAGCGCCGACCGAAGGCTTCTCGGCGAGACGGCCGCGGCGATCCGCGGCTTCCGGCCGCCGGAGCCATATAAGGGCAAAGGGGTCAAGTACCGCGAAGAGGTCATCAAGCGAAAAGCCGGCAAGGCCGTGGGCGCGGCGGGTTCATAAAGGAACGATTTATGCTCGGCAATCACAGAGTGATCGCGCGCATCCGGCGCCAGAAGCGCGTGCGCAAGCAGGTTCGCGGCACCGACGAACGGCCGCGGGTCTGTGTCTATCGCAGCGACAAGCATATTTACGCGCAGGTCATCTCCGACGACAAGGGTGTGACGCTGGTGTCGGTATCGACGCTCTCGCCGGGCCTGAAGGGGAAAATCAAGAGCACTAAAGCCGTGGCGGCGGCGAAACAGGTGGGGCAGGCGCTAGCCGCGGCATGCAAGGAAAAAAATATCTCGAACGTCATATTCGACCGCAACGGATTTCTTTATCACGGGCGGGTGAAGGCGCTTGCCGATGCGATGAGGGAAGCGGGACTGAAATTTTAATATGGAACGAATCGATCCTCAGGGACTGGAGCTCAAAGAAAAGGTCGTGCACATCAGCCGCGTGGCGAAGGTCGTCAAGGGCGGGCGGCGGTTCAGCTTCAACGCGCTCGTCGTCGTCGGCGACAATCGCTCGGTCGTGGGTTACGGCCTCGGCAAAGCCAAAGAAGTGCCCGAGGCGATTCGCAAGGGGCTCGAGCAGGCGAAAAAGGGCTTGATCCGGATACCGATCATCGACGGCACGATTCCGTTCGAGGTGACCGGCCGCTTCGGCGCCGGGTATGTCGTCCTCAAGCCGGCGTCCGACGGCACCGGCGTGATCGCCGGCGGCGGCGTGCGCGCCGTTGTCGAAGCGGCGGGGATACAGAACGTTCTGACGAAATGCATCGGCTCGTCGAACCCGCACAACAGCGTCAAGGCGACGTTCGAAGCCTTGAGAGACTTGAGGCTTCCTGAAGAAGTGGCCGGCCGCCGAGGAAAGCCGTTGCAGGAGATTCGCTGAACATGGATTTAAGCACGTTAAAGCCGGCACCCGGCTCGAGAAAGAAAAGAAAGCGCGTCGGACGCGGCGATGGCTCCGGGCACGGCAAGACCGCCTGCCGCGGCCATAAAGGCCAGGGCTCGCGCTCCGGCGGCAACATCGCGCCCGGATTCGAAGGCGGCCAGATGCCGCTCCAGCGGAGGCTGCCCAAGCACGGCTTTCACAATCCGTTTCGCCGCAGCTGGGTCGTCGTTAATTTGGGACAGCTCGAAGCGTTCGATGCGGGCAGCGAAGTCACGCCCGAGACGCTCCACGAACGCCGTTTGATCCGCCGCAAAGGCGAGCCGGTGAAGATCCTGGGCGACGGCGAGTTCACGAAGAAACTGACGATCCGCGCGCATGCTTTTTCCGCCAAAGCCAAAGAAAAGATCGAGTCGCTCGGCGGCAGAGCGGAAGTCATTCAGACGGTAGCGAACGAGAAGCCTGGCGCAGCGGCCGCAAAGTAGTCGAGTTTGGGTTTGGCAGTATGATTGAAGGTTTTCAAAACGCAGGAAAAATTCCCGAGCTGAGGCGGAGGATCTTCTTCACGCTGGCGATGCTCGCCGTCTACCGCGTCGGCGTGCACATCCCGACGCCCGGCATCGACCGCATCGCGCTCGCGTCGTTCTTCGACCGTGTCAAAGATACGATCTTCGGCCTCTTCAACTTGTTCTCCGGCGGCGCGCTCGAACAGTTCTCGGTTTTCTCGCTCGGCATCATGCCGTACATCAGCGCGTCGATTATCCTGCAGCTTTTGACCGTCGTCTTTCCCTATCTCGAACGGCTGTCCAAAGAGGGCGAAGCCGGCCGCCGGAAGATCACGCAGTACACGCGCTACGGCACGATCGTGTTGTCGATCGTGCAGGGCCTGATGATCGCGGTCGGCATGGAAGGAACGCGCGGGGCGGGCGGCGAGCCGATCGTGCTCGTTCCGGGCTGGGGCTTCCGCATCATGACGATCATCACGCTGACCTCTGGGACGGCGTTCATCATGTGGCTCGGCGAGCAGATCACCGAACGCGGCATCGGCAACGGCATCTCGCTGATCATCTTCGCCGGTATCGTCGCGCGGCTGCCCTCGGCCATTACTTCCACCTACCAGTTCATCCAGGAAGGCGAGCTCGGTATCTTGATCGTCCTGCTCGTCATGCTGATCATCGTCGCAACCGTCGCTGTCGTGATCTTCATGGAGCGCGGCCAGCGAAGGATTCCCGTGCAGTACGCCAAACGCGTCGTCGGGCGGAAGATGTATGGCGGGCAGACCTCGCATCTTCCGCTCAAGATCAATACCGCCGGCGTCATACCGCCGATCTTCGCCTCCTCGATCTTGATTTTCCCGGCGACGGTCGCGCAGTTTGTCCAGCATCCATGGGCGCAGGTGCTTGCGGGCTATCTGGCGCCCGGGCAGTGGCTGCACGACGTGCTCTACGTCGGGTTTATTATTTTCTTCTGCTACTTTTACACCGCCGTTGTCTTCAACCCCGTGGACGTGTCCGAGAACATGAAGAAATTCGGCGGTTATATTCCCGGCATACGGCCGGGGCAGAGAACAGCAGAGTTTATCGATCGCGTGCTTTCGCGTATCACGCTGGGCGGGGCGATTTACATCTCCGTCGTCGCGCTGCTGCCGACGCTGCTGATTCAGCAGTTCAACGTGCCGTTCTATTTCGGCGGCACGGCGCTTCTGATCGTCGTCGGCGTGGCGATGGACACCATCGCCCAGGTGGAGACGCATATGATCACGCGGAATTACGAAGGCTTTATGAAGCGTGGCCGCCTGAGAGGGAGAAGAGGCTAGCGCGGGTGGGCGTCTTGCGCGTCATTTTTTTTGGTCCTCCGGGGGCCGGTAAGGGAACACAGGCCAAGCTTCTGGAGCAGAAGTTCGGCGCGTGCCAGGTTTCGACCGGAGACATCTTGCGCAAGGCGGCGCGCGCCGAAACACCGCTCGGGAAGCAGACCTCCGGTTATCTCGCGCGCGGCGATCTCGTGCCCGACGACGTCATGGTCAAGCTCGTCGCCGAGCGCCTGAAGGAGCCGGATTGCAACGCGGGATTCATTCTCGACGGCTTTCCGCGGACGATCGCGCAGGCCGACGATCTGGAGCGGTTGCTGAAAAAGGACGGCCTGCCGCTGGAGCATGCGCTGGGCTTGAATGCCCCGAACGACGTTCTTATCAAGCGCTTGTCGGGGCGCCGGACATGCAGGAACTGCGGCGCCATGTTTCATGCCGTTTTTAATCCGTCCGCGAAAGACGGCGTCTGCGACCGGTGCAGCGGCGATCTCTATCAGCGCGAGGACGACCAGGAGGAGCAGATCGCGGCACGGCTTCGCGTCTACGAGGAGCAGACCGCGCCGCTGAAAAATTATTATCGCAAGCGCGGTCTCTTAAGGGACATCAACGGCGTCGGCAGCGTGGAGGAGGTTCGCAAGCGCGTCTTCCGCGCGGTCGGAGACGGAGCAAAATGATCACGATCAAATCCGCGCGCGAGATCGACCTGATGCGCCGCGCGAACGTGATCGTGGCCGAGGTGCTTCAGGAGCTGAAACGTATCGTCAAGCCGGGCGTCACGACGCTGGAGCTCGATCGGATCGCCGAGGAGCTCACGCTTAAGAAGAAAGCGACGCCGGCGTTCAAGGGTTATCAAGTAGCGGACCGGATATACCCGCGGTCGCTCTGCGCCTCGATCAACGAGGAGATCGTCCACGGTATTCCGTCGGCCCGGGCGCTCAAGGAAGGCGATATCATCGGGCTCGATTACGGCGTGATTTATCAGGGCTACTACGGCGACTCCGCCGTCACGGTAGGCGTCGGAAGGGTGAGCGAGGAGGCGGAACGGTTGATGCGTGTGACCGAAGAGGCGCTCTATCGCGGCATCGAGCAATTGAAAGACGGCGAGCGCATGGGAAAGCTCTCCTCGACGATTCAACAGACGGCCGAGGACGCCGGCTTTTCGGTCGTCCGCTCGTTCGTCGGCCACGGCATCGGCAGGCGTCTGCACGAAGAGCCGCCGGTGCCGAACTACGGCGATCCCGAAAGCGGTCTCAGGCTGCGACAGGGGATGGTGCTCGCCATCGAGCCGATGGTGAACATCGGCGGCTACGAGGCGGTGATCAAGGACGACGGCTGGACAGCGGTGACGAAGGACGGAAGCCTGTCGGCTCACTTCGAGCGTTCCGTCGCCATTACGGAGAACGGGCCTTATATTTTGAGCCGATTATAGACGGGAATCGGAAGCCGAAGACTTCGCTTTCGTATTCCTTATGTTACAATAGACGTTTATGCCCAAAGACGACGCGATCGAAGTGACCGGGAGCGTGCTCGAAACGCTGCCGAACGCGATGTTCCGCGTGCAACTCGACAACGGTCACAGGGTCTTGGCGCACATCTCGGGCAAGATGCGCATGCATTACATCAAGATTCTTCCCGGCGACAAGGTCCGGGTCGAGCTCTCGCCGTATGACTTGGGGCGCGGGCGGATTATTTACCGGGAGAGATAAGATGAAGGTCAGAGCCTCGGTCAAGAAGATTTGCAATAAATGCAAGGTGATTCGGCGCAAGGGCGTCGTTCGCGTCGTGTGTGAGAACACACGGCATAAACAGAGACAGGGATAGTTACGAGGGACGTATGGCGCGTATAGCCGGAGTCGATCTGCCGCGAAACAAGCGCATGGAGATTGCGCTCACGTATATCTACGGGATCGGGAGGAGCGCTTCGAAGAAGATCCTCCAGTCCGCCGGAGTGTCTTTCGACACCAAAACAGACAATCTCAGCGACGACGAGGTGGTCAAGATCCGCCAGGTCATCGACCAGGGCTACAAGGTCGAAGGCGACCTTCGCCGCGAGGTGACGCAGAATATCAAGCGTCACATCGACGTCGGCTCGTACCGCGGCCTCAGACACCGCAAAAACCTGCCGGTTCACGGCCAGCGCACGCACACCAACGCGCGCACGCGCAAAGGGCCGCGGAAGACCGTTGCCGGAAAGAAGCAGGCCCCGTCGAAAGGCTAAGGCCGGCGATCACCAGGAGAATTTATGGCGAAGGACGAACAGAACGAGAAAAAAGTCGAAGGCAAGCCGGAGGAAAAAGCTCCGGAGCGCGCCGCGCGCAAGAAAAAAGGGCGCAAGAATATCGCCGAAGGCGTCGTGCACATTCATTCGACTTTCAATAACACGATCGTGACGATCACCGATTATCAGGGCAATGTGATCTCGTGGTCGAGCGCCGGCAGTATGGGGTTCAAAGGTTCGCGCAAGGGCACGCCGTTCGCGGCCCAGCAGGCCGCCGACAGCGCGGCGAAAAAGGCCGCGGACCACGGCGTCCGCAGCGTGCAGGTCTTCGTGCGCGGCCCGGGCGCGGGACGCGAGTCGGCGCTGCGGTCGCTGCAGGCGGCGGGCATTCATATTAGCCTGATCAAAGACGTGACGCCGATTCCGCACAACGGCTGCCGCCCGCCGAAACGGAGGAGAGTATGAGAGCAGAATCGAGGAGATTGTAAGCAGTGGCCAGGTATACCGGATCCGTGTGCCGGCTTTGCCGGCGCGAGAACATGAAACTCTTTCTCAAGGGAGAGCGCTGCTATACCGACAAGTGCGCTATCGAGCGGCGGAACTATCCGCCGGGGCAGCACGGCCAGGGGCGGCCGAAATTTTCCGAATACAGTCTGCAGCTGCGCGAGAAGCAGAAGATCAAGCGCATGTACGGACTGTTCGAGAAGCAGTTCCGCCGCACGTTTGAGATGGCCGAGCGCGTGAAGGGGATCACCGGCGAGGCGCTGCTGATTCTCCTCGAGCGGCGCCTAGACAACGTCGCGTACCGCCTCGGTTTCGCGAGCTCGCGCGCCGACGCGCGCCTGCTGGTGCGGCACGGCCATGTGAGAGTCAACGGGAGAAAAGTCACGATTCCTTCGTACCTGGTCAAGGCCGGCGACGCGGTCACCGTCGCGGAAGCCAGCCGCCAGCTCGAGCGCGTGCTGGCGGCGATGGAGGCCGCGCAGCGCCGCGGCGTGCCGGAGTGGGTCGAGGTGGATCGCGAGACCGCGACCGGGAAGATCAAGTACCTGCCGACGAGGAGCGACATTACCGCGCCGATCAACGAGAAGCTCGTCGTCGAGTTATATTCCAAGTAACCTGAGGAGCGCATCTTTATGCATAGGCACTGGACCGATCTGATCAAGCCGAAACAGCTCGAATCCGACGAAAAAAGCCTCACGGCCACCTACGGCAAGTTCTACGCCGAGCCGTTCGAGCGGGGCTTCGGCGCGACGATCGGCAATTCGCTCAGGCGGACGCTGCTTTCGTCGCTGATGGGCGCGGCGATCATTTCCGTCAGGATCAAGGGCATCCTCCACGAGTTTTCGACCATTCCCGGCATCACCGAGGACGTCACCGACATCATCTTGAATCTGAAGGAAATCCGCCTCCGCCTGCTCGACGGCGAACAACAGACGATCCGCATCGACGCGAAGGGACCGAAATCCGTTCAGGCGCGCGACATCGTTGCCGGCCCCAGCGTCGAAATCTTGAATCCGGACCAGCACATCGCGACGCTCGCGCGCGACGCCAAGCTCGAGATGGAAATGGTCGTGAAGCTCGGCCGCGGCTATGTACCGGCCGAGCGCAACAAGGAAGAGGGCGTCCCGGTCGACACGATCTCGATGGACGCGATCTTCTCGCCTATCCGCAAAGTGAATTTCACCGTGACGAACGCGCGCGTCGGCCAGCGGACCGACTACGACCGGCTCGTTTTCGAAGTCTGGACCGACGGCGGCATCAAGCCCGACGACGCAGTTGCCTACGCGGCGAAGATCCTCCAGGACCAACTGCAGATTTTCATCAACTTCACCGAGGAGCCGCAGCCGAGCCG
>DATFWH010000146.1:0-7874 GCA_035259465.1 Binatia bacterium | reverse complement strand
TCTTCGACCTCGACCGCGGCAGCGGCTTCGAAGAGCTGGAAGACGCGCCCGAATACGGCGACGCCGCGGCGCGGGAAAAAATCGTCGCGTCTCCACCGTCATTTTGAGAGATCAACCGTGGCCGTCGATCCGATCACCGTCGAGATCATCCGCTGCGCGCTGAAAGCCGCGGCGAACGAGATGTCGGCGGTCTTAAAAAAGACCGCCTACAACATGATGATCTACGAGGTGCAGGACTACTGCGTCAGCATTCTCGACGGCGAAGGCCGCACGATGGCGCAGAACGAGGGCGCTTTACCGATTTTTCTCGCCGATCTGGGCGTCGCCATCGAGGACGGCATCGAAGTCTACGGCAAAGACAATATCCGTCCCGGCGACGTCTTTCTCGTCAATCATCCGGAAATCTGCGGCCAGCATCTCAATAACATGGCGGTCTACACGCCGTTTTTCTGGGACGGCAAACTGCGCTGCTTTCTCGCGGTGCGCGCGCACTGGATCGACGTCGGCGGCGGCAGCACCGGCTTCGGCTCGAGCATGACGCGCGATGTGTACGAAGAGGGACTGCAAATACGCTCGGTGAAGATTTACGACGCCGGCAAGCCCAATACGGAAGTGCTCCGGCTGATCGAGGACAACATCCGCTTCCCCGAATCGTCCATGGGCGATTTGCGCGCGCAGATCGCGTGCTGCCGCACCGGCGAGGAACGGCTGGCCGAGATCTGCCGCAAGTACGGCGCGGCGGTTTTCGAGGAAGCCGTGCGGACGATCTGGGACCAGACCGACAAGCTCGTGCGCGAGTCGGTGCGCGCGATTCCCGACGGCGTCTATCGCGCGGCGTCTTTTCTCGATGACGACGGCCGTGATTTCACGAAGACGATTCCGATCAAAGTCGCCGTGGAAGTCCGCGGCGACGAGCTCACGGTCGACTTCTCCGAAGTCGCCGATCAGGTTCCCGGCTTCATCAACTGCGGCGCGTCGGGCGGCATGGCGGCGGCGCGCGTCGCGTTCAAAGCGCTGACATCGCCGCGCTCGGAAGTGAACGAAGGCTCCTTCCGTGCGCTGAAAGTCGTGCTACCGCCGGGAAAATTGTTAAGCGCAAAGCGGCCGGCGCCGATCGGCGGCTGGAGCCTCTCACTGCCCACCGTGCTGGATACGATCATCCGCGCGCTCGCCCCCGTCTTGCCGGGGCGCATCCCGGCGGCGCACAAAGGCGACATGGGCGGCTACGCGGTCTTCGGCACGCATCCCAAAACGGGCCGGCGCTACGTCTGCCAGAACATCATCGGCGGCGGCTGGGGCGGCCGGCCGTTCGAAGACGGCGCCTCCTCGGCCGTGTCGATGTGCCAAGGGGACGTGAAGAATACGCCGGTCGAGCTGCAGGAGCTGTATTATCCGCTGCTTTACGAATGCCATGCGTTCCGGCCCGACAGCGGTGGCGCGGGCAAGTTCCGCGGCGGCATCGGCGTAGAAGTCCGCGTGCGGCCGCTGCACGACATGCTCGTCAGCCGCAACACCGACCGGATCAAATGCCCGCCGTGGGGACTCTTCGGCGGCGCCGAGGGAGAAACCAACGCGACATTCATTCAACGAAACGGAAAGCAGGAGAAACTCGCCGGAAAATTCAGCCACTTGATCGTGCATCCCGGCGAGACCGTGACGTTTTTGACCGCCGGGGGCGGCGGATACGGTGCGCCGCATGAGCGCGACGCCGCGGCAGTCAAGCGCGACGTCGCTTTGGGCTACGTCTCGGGCGAGAAGGCGAGACAGCATTATCCGCAAGCGTATAAATAATTAGCGATTTCGACGCTTGACGAATGTGGACCGGTATGCGATGGAGGTGCGGAAAATATGGCTCCCGCCGGCTCGACATGGACCGTGGTTCTCCGCTGCTTTAAATGCGACGCCCTTTTTACTTTAAAGGGAATCCCCGCGATCGCTATTCGCGCGACGACGAGTTCGAGCCAATGCCCGAAGTGCGGCTCGAAAACATCCCCGCGAGTGCCTGCCCAGAAAGCCCATCGGGTGGTTGAGCTTCTAAAACACCGCTCGGGCGGCTGATCGGCGCCGGTCTCCGAATCCGCTGTTTGGGCGACAAAATCGACTTTCAAAATCGACTTTAAGGAGGACATCCCATGATCACCGCCAAGGATATCAAAGGCGCGCTCGCCATCATGCCGACGCCGGCCAAAGAAGGCGCCGAGCGCTTGGACGCGACGGACACGGTCGATCTCGACGAGACGGCGCGCATCAGCGAAAATCTCGTGCGCGACGGCGCCGCCGGCATCATGGCGCTCGGCACCATGGGGGAGTGCGCGACGACCGCGCAAAGCGATTACGAGGCGTACGTCGACTGCATCCTGAAGACGGTGCGCGGGCGTATCCCGACCTTCATCGGCACGACGGCGCTGGGCGGCCACGAAGTCGCGCGCCGCATCAAGTTCGTCAAGGGGCTCGGCGCCACGGGGACGCTCCTCGGCATTCCGATGTGGCAGCCGACGACGCTCGACATGGCGGTGAAGTTCTATGCCGACGTCGCCGAGACGTTTCCGGATTCCCCCATCATGATCTACGCCAATCCACGGGCGTTCCGCTTCGATTTCGGCGCGGCGTTCTGGGGGCCGGTGGCCGTCAAGGCGCCGACGGTGATGTCGGCCAAGTTCGCCAACCGGGCGATTCTCAAACAAGTGGTCGAGGCGACGAAGGGCCGCATCAACTTCATTCCGCCGGTCGGCTTAGCCTACGAGTTCGCGCAGATCTCGCCGGAGAGCCAGGCTACCTGCTGGATTCCATCCGTCGGTCCGCAGGTCGCTGTCGCGCTAATGAAAGCGCTGGCCGACGGCAATGCCAAACAGGCCAAAGCCATCGCCGACGACATCGCGTGGGCGAACGAGCCGGACCACCACATCGTCGGGTCCGCGGAGATCTTCGCCTCGAACAATATCCAGCTCGAAAAAATTCTGATGGCCGCCTCCGGCTACTGCAAAACCGGCCCGATCCGGCCGCCGTACAACGTCGTCTCGGACGAGATCCGCAAAGGCGCGACCGAGGCCGGCCAGCGTTACGGAAAGCTGAGGGAAAAATACGCGGCGCTCGTGCGGTGAGGAAAAAAGAGGGCGAACGATTACTTGTAAAAACTGGAGCCACCCGCCGGACTCGAACCGGCGACCTGCTGATTACGAATCAGCTGCTCTACCAACTGAGCTAGGGTGGCTTACATCGGTTTGAACATGTGGATGAGCGCGGCGACGACGAACGAGCCGAAATACGCAAGGACGATGTCGAAAAGCAGAGTCATGCCTGAGGCTAGTTCGAGGATCGACTGCAGGCCGATGTACCGGGAGACGAACTGCCCAAGGAAAGTCCCTAAGAGACCGGTGATAAAATAAACGGCGATGTTCGACTTCTCCCACTGCGTCACCGTCTTGCTCGCGAGAAAGCCGACGACGAACGCGATCACGAGCGTAAGTAGGAGATTGTCCTGCAAGTAGCTTAAAGCTTCCGCAGCGCTCTCGTTCATTCTCCTCCTTTAAGTTTTAAGCCGGCCGACGATGCCCCGGGCGGCCGCCGCCGGATCCCGCGCGCTCACCACGGCCGCGATCAGCGCGACCCCGCGCGCGCCGATTTCTTTGATCTGCTCGACGTTCCCCGCTGTAATTCCACCGATAGCATAAACGGGAATCGAAATTTTTTCCACTACTTCCTTGAGCCGGTCGATTCCCTGCGGCGCTCCATGGGCCGCCTTCGACGGCGTGAAATAAACCGGGCCGAAGAGAACGAAGTCCGCGCCGTCGCGAACGGCTTGCTGCGCTTCATGGAGCGAGTGAATGGAAGCGCCGATGAGTTTATCCTCGCCCAGCAGCTCGCGCGCGGCGCCGATCGGCATCGAGGCGCCGCCGAGCTGCACGCCGTCGGCGCCGACCGCCAGCGCGACGTCGATCCGATCGTTGATGAAAAGGCGCGCGCCGTGGCGCGCGCACACATGCTTCAGCGCCCCGGCAAGATGAAAAAGATCCGCGCCGCCGAGGTCCTTCTCGCGCAGCTGGACGGCGTCGGCGCCGCCGGTAAGCGCCTGCTCGACGACGTCGACGAGCTCGCGGCCGCCGGTCAGCTTGCGGTCGGTGACGAGATAAAGGTCGAAATCGGGGCGCGGCACTTAGCCGAGCACGCCGTCCAGCGGGCTGGACGCGGTCGCGTAGAGTTTTTTCTGGATGCGCCCGGCGAGAAACGCCTTCCGCCCCGCGTCGACGGCGAGCCGCATCGCCTCGGCCATGAGAATCGGCTCGCGCGCGCCGGCGATCGCGGTGTTCATCAAAACGCCGTCGCAGCCCATCTCCATCGCGACCGCGGCGTCGGAAGCCGTGCCAACGCCCGCGTCGACGATCACCGGCACCGTCGCGTGCTCGAGGATGATGCGGATGTTGTACGGATTGCGAATGCCGAGGCCCGAGCCGATCGGCGCCGCCAGCGGCATCACTGCGGCACAGCCCATCTCCTGGAGCTTCTTGGCGGTTACCGGGTCGTCGTGAATGTACGGCAACACGATGAAGCCCTCCTTGATGAGCTGTCGCGCCGCATCGAGCGTGGCGGGAATATCGGGAAAGAGTGTGCGGTCGTCGCCGATCACTTCGAGCTTGACGAGGTTGCCGACGCCGGCCTCGCGGGCGAGCCGGCAGGTGCGCACGGCGTCGTCCGCGGTGTAGCAGCCCGCCGTGTTCGGGAGAATCGTGTATTTCTTCGGATCGAGATAATCGAGCAGGTTCTCCTTATTCGGGTCGGTGATGTTGACGCGCCGCACCGCGACTGTGACGATCTCGGCGCCGGAGGCCTCGATCGCCTTTTTCGTCTCCTCGAAGTCTTTGTACTTGCCGGTGCCGACGATGAGCCGAGAGCGGAACGTCTTATCACCCAATTTGAATGCGTCGTTCATAATTATCTCATCCGCCGCCGACGAAGTGGACGATCTCGACGGCGTCTCCTTCCTGCAAAAATGTTTCGCCGTGCGCACCGCGCGCGACGATGTCGCGGTTGAGCTCGACCACGATCCGCCCGCTGCGGATCCCGAGCGATTCGAGCAGCTGCGCGACGCTGAGCCCGCTTTCAATCTCTTTTTTCTCGCCGTTGATCTGTATCAGCATGAAAAGAAAAAACCGTATTCGACTCGGCCAGCGTCTGGCCAGGGAATACGGTTTAAGCTCGCCTCCAAAACAGCGGAGGCCGTGACTCTCGCGCTTCCCTACGCCGGTGTCATCCGGATCAGGTTCGGAGGGTTGCCCGATGTTTTCGGGCTCTCAGTCCGCCTCGACGGACACCCCTAGCATCAAACTCACACCTAACAAATGGGTCCGGTCAAGTCAAACTTCGACCGCCACGCTCGCGTAGCCCACGACTTCGCGCATCGGCTTGGCGTCGCCCGAGTGGCAATGCTTGAGAAGCCGCGGCGTCTTCGCGCCCAGCGCCGTAGCGGCGAAGAGCACGGCGGTGGTCGGCGCGACGCCGCACATGGTGATGCGATTTTCCGCGACCGTGTGGAGTAGGCCCGGCGCATCGAGCGCTAGAATTTTTTCCAGCGCCAGGCCGTCGAGGCGCTCGGTCTCCGCCGGCGAGAGATAGTGATTCAAGTCGCTGCTCGCGACGACCACTACTTTTTGGCCGGCAGCCGATCGCGCTTCGTACAGGCGCGCCAGGGCCTCGCCGAGCCGGAGGCATTCGTCCTCGGACACATGCGCGAGGGCGATCGGCACTAAAGTGAATTCGTCGAGGACGGTTTGCAGGAAGGGGAGTTGGACCTCGATGCTGTGCTCTTCTCGGTGCGCGCGCTCGTCGGCGGTGAGGAAATCGACCTCGTCGAGCAGGCGCGCGCCGGCTTCGCGATCGACCGGGATGCGGCCGAGCGGCGTTTGCCAGAACTCCGCCGGGCTCAAGGCGGCGCGCGCGCCGCGCGCGCGATGATTCACGCCGACGACGATCGCGAGCGAAGCACTTTCATCGACACGGGAATAAAGATGAGCCGCGCACGGGCCGGAATAGGCGTAGCCCGCGTGCGGTGCCATGCCGCCTACGAGCGAAGCCGATGGGGAGCGGGTTCCTTTAGGGCCGAGCGGATGGGAATCGAAGCATTTCTGAAGCAGGTCGCTCAACTCTTCGGCGTCGGCGGGATAAAACGAACCCGCCACGGCCGCAGGCCGCACGCGCTCCATACGCGAAGTTTCTAGTTTCTGGTTTCAAGTTTCAAGTCGGCCCGAAACCCGAAACGCGTGATTCGAAACCGGTATTAAGGTGCAGCGATCTCGACCTGCAGCACGCCGATGCTCTCGATATCCGCCTCGACCTTGTCGCCGGGCTTCAAGAAAAACGGCGGCACGCGCGCGAAGCCGACGCCCGACGGCGTGCCGGTGCTGATGATCTCGCCCGGCTCGAGCGTCATGCCCGCCGACAGCGCCTCGATCGTCGTGGCGATGTCGAAGATCATGTTGGAAGTGCGGTCGTCCTGCATCGTCTCGCCGTTGACGCGGCAGATAAGCCTTAGGTTTTGCGGGTCGGGGATCGCGCTCTTGTGCACGATCCAGGGGCCAAGCGGACAATACGTATCGAGCGATTTCCCTTTGAACCACTGGCCGTGCTTGCGCTGGAGATCGCGCGCGGTCATATCGAGGCAGATCGTGTAGCCGAAAATGTAGTCGTAGACTTTGTCTTTCGGGATATCGCGACCTTTGCGACCCATGACGACGGCGAGCTCGACCTCGTAGTCGAGCTTCTCGGTCGCCTTCCAGTGGACAACCTTGCCCATGTGGCCGATGACCGACGTCTTCGGCTTGGTGAAGAAGACCGGGGCCTCGGGATACTTGAGCTCGATCGAGCGCGCCCGCGCGCCTTCTTCGATGTGTTCCTTATAATTCACGCCGAGGAGCACGACGTTCTTCGCCGGATGCGGAATCGGCGAGATGATTTTCACCTGGCTCGCTTTGTACAGCGCGCCGCCCTGGCGGAGTTTTTTCTGCCCGTCCTCGTCGCGGCCGTCGACGTACTTTGCCGCTTTCTTGGCCAGTGCGACCGCCGCGCCGCCGGCCTCGATGAACGCCTGCATGCCTCTCAGATACGGCGCGGCGCCGGCTTTCAAATAGCGGCGGTTGAGCTCGGCAAGATCGATCACCTGGTCCCCGCCGGCCATGAGCCCCAGGCGCTGCTGATTGTTTTTGACGAACGTGACGAATCGCATCGGCACCCTCCGGAGAAAGTTTTCAAAGATACAAGACCCTCACGTATAGGAGCGCCGTCCAGGATTGTCAAGCTGGTGAAAAAGATTGGCCGCGGCGGGACTTCATGCTAGCTTTAGGACCTTCAACGGGAAAGGGATTATCGCCGATGAAACGCATCGTGGTTACCGCGCTGCTGTTCTGCGCCGCCTTTTCGGAATACCCGCTTTTCGCCGCGGAAAAGGTCCTGATTTCTTATTCGAGCCGCACCTACGCCTTCCTGCCGGCGGAAGTTGCCGCGGCGAAGGGCTTCTTCCGCGACGAGGGACTCGAGCCGGTGCTCGTGCAGATGCGCAGCCAGGTCGCGGTGCCGGCGATGATGAACGGCGACATTCAGTACACACTCACGTTCGGGAACATCATGACGGCGGCGCTCCAGGGGATGCCCTTCAAGCAGCTCGCCGTGCTCACGGAGAAGCCGCTGCACCACATCGTCGCGCGGCCGGAGATCAAGACGATCGCCGATTTGAAAGGCAAGCGGCTCGGGACGCAGCGGATCGGCGGGTCGGATTACCTGGCGGCGGAGGCGATCCTGCAGGCGAAGGGGATCGATCTCAAGGAGATGCAGATGGTCACACTCGGCGCCGACGAGCCGGTGCGCGTCGAGATGCTGAAAAAAGG
>DATFWH010000145.1:0-2189 GCA_035259465.1 Binatia bacterium | reverse complement strand
ACCGCCGCGCGCCCGACGACCGCAAGCGGTAAGCCGCGCCGCCGCCGTCATCGACGATCCCCGGTCCAACTCCAAAAACTTGACAAAGACGCTGCCACGCTTTGCGCGGCCGCGGTCAAACTTTTTTCTATAGCGCCACAGAATTCTCTTGACATCGCCCGGCCTATCACATAAGAAACTTAGGTTATCTTGTTCTGTAACCTAAGAGGTTAAAGCGTGATTGATGAAATAGATATAAAAATTCTTTCTATTCTGCAAAACAGCGGCAGGACCCACCTGGCCGACATCGCCAAGGAGGTCGAGCTCTCCTCGCCGGCCGTCCTGGAGCGGGTGAAAAAGCTAGAATCCTCTGGAATAATCAAGGGTTACACGGCCGTCCTCGACCCCAAGAAAATGGGCAAGGACGTCACCGCCTTCGTCGGCGTATCGGTCTCGCACCAGAAGTACATCGACGCTTTCGCGGCCTTCATCGGCCGGCAGCGCGACGTGCTCGAATGCCACCACGTCACCGGCGAGGAGAGCTTCATTCTGAAGGTCAAGACCGCCAATACCGAGTCGCTGGAAAAAATTCTCGCCGACGTCCGCTCGCTCGAAGGGGTGAGCGGCACAGTGACCAAGGTGGTTTTATCGAGCGTCAAGGAAAGCCAGAAGCTCGAACTCGACAACGGCCTCGCGGCGCACGCGAAAAAACGCAACGGAGCGAATCACAGAAAGACAGGAACAGGATCATGAACACCGGACTACCGAAGAAACAGGGGCTCTACGACCCGCGCTTCGAGCACGATGCCTGCGGCGTCGGCTTCGTCGTCAACATCAAGGGGGAGAAATCGCACCAGATCGTCGAGCAGGCGATCACGGTGCTGGAGAACCTCGACCACCGCGGCGCGTGCGGCTGCGAGGAGAACACCGGCGACGGCGCCGGCGTGCTATTGCAGGTGCCGCACGCCTTTTTCGAGGACGCGTGCAACGGCCTCGGCTTCAAGCTCCCCGACCCCGGCGAGTACGGCGTCGGCATGATCTTCCTGCCCGATGCGCGCACCGTGCGCCGGCGCTGCGAGAAGACGCTCGAGAAGATCATCGTCGAGGAAGGGCAGACCGTCCTCGGCTGGCGCAAGGTGCCGACCGACAACATGTACCTGGGCGACACGGCGAAGGAGTCCGAGCCCTTCATCCGCCAGGTCTTCATCGGCCGCGGCAAGGACGTCAAGGACGACCTCGCCTTCGAGCGCAAGCTCTACGTCATCCGCCGCCGCGCCGAGAACGCGCTCCGCTACGGCAAGGACGCGGTCGGCGAATTCTTCTACGTCCCCAGCATGTCGGCCAAGACGATCATCTACAAAGGCATGCTGACCGCGCGCCAGATCGCGACTTTTTATCCCGATCTCACCGACCCGCGCATCGAATCCGCGATCGCCGTCGTCCACTCGCGCTTCAGCACGAATACTTTTCCGAGCTGGGGGCGCGCGCACCCGTACCGCTACATGATCCATAACGGCGAGATCAACACGCTCCGCGGCAACGAGAACTGGATGCACGCGCGCCAGTCGATGCTCGCCTCGCAGGCGTTCGGCGACGATCTCACGAAAATCTTCCCGATCATCCAGGAGGACGGCAGCGATTCCGCGAAGTTCGACAACTGCCTCGAGTTCCTCGCGCTCGGCGGCCGCTCGCTGCCGCACGCGATGATGATGATGATCCCCGAGCCGTGGGAGGCGCACGAGAGCATGGACCCGCAGAAGCGCGCCTTCTACGAGTACCACAGCACGCTGATGGAGCCGTGGGACGGCCCGGCCTCGATCGCCTTCACCGACGGCACCGTCGTCGGCGCCGTGCTCGATAGAAACGGCCTCCGCCCGTCGCGCTACTACGTGACGAAAGACGACCTCGTCATCATGGCGTCGGAAGTCGGCGTGCTCGACGTGCCGCCCGAGCGCATCGAGGCGAAGTGCCGCCTCCAGCCCGGCCGCATGTTCCTCGTCGACACCGCCGAGGGGCGCATCATCAGCGACGAGGAGATCAAGCAGTCGATGGCCGCGGCGCATCCCTACGCCGAGTGGCTGAAGAAAAGCTCAGTCCACTTCGACCAGCTCCCCGGCGTCGAGGAGGAGAAAAATCCCGCGCACGACCGCGCGGCGACGCTCCGGCGCCTCCAGGCGTTCGGCTACAGCTTCGAGGATTTGCGGATCAAT
>DATFWH010000144.1:0-4117 GCA_035259465.1 Binatia bacterium | reverse complement strand
GCGGTTACGGGCGCATCGGTTACCGTCCCGACACCGAGCGGAACGGTGAACGTGAAAATACCTGCCGGCGCTCAGAGCGGCCAGCGGCTCCGCGTCAGGGGCAAAGGCGTGCCGGCGCACGGCAAATCGCCTGCCGGCGATCTCTATCTCAACCTCATGGTGCGGGTGCCGGACGACGGCGTGCCGCGCGAAGCGGTCGAGCAGATCGACCGCGCATACAAGGAGGACGTGCGGAAGAACGTCCGGTTGTAAGCTATGGCGGCGAAATATTTTAAGATCACCGAAGTCGTCAGCATCTGCGGCGTCGACGAAGACTTCATCCTCACGCTGGAGCGCGAGCATCTCGTCGCGCCGGTCGTCGAGAACGAAGAGAAGCTTTATCCGCCGGAGCAGGTCGACCGCGTGCGCGTCGCACACCTGCTCATGCAAGAGATGGGCGTCAATCTCGAGGGCGCCGAGGTTGCGCTGCATATGCGCGAACAGATGATCGCGATGCAGCGGCAGTTCGGCGAGGTCTTGCGGCGGCTCAGCGAGGAGCTGAAGAAATAATCGCGCGGGACGGCGTGGGCGAGTTCGCTACTGGGGTTTTGCGGGCGGATCCTGCTGCTTTTTGTTCTCGTCCGGCTCATCCACGGCCTTCTTGAAGCCGCGGATCGCCTCGCCGAGCGACTTTCCCATCTCGGGCAGCTTCCCCGGCCCGAAGACCACGAGCGCGATCACGGCGATCACGATCAATTCAGGGACACCGAGTCCGAACATAAACCGTTCCTCCAGGTTCGGGTCTAAACCTTTATGCCGCTAGAGTCAAACCCGGCCACAATAGTTGCGGCGGCCCCAGCTACCGCGGCGCCGACGGCAGCGCCGCGCGGGCCTTTTCGAGGCTCCGCTTAGCAGACGATAAATTGGGGTCGAGTCTCACTGCGGTTTCAAGTTCGGTAATAGCCTCGGGTATCTTCCCCTGAAAAAGTAAAGTGTCGCCGAGGTTCGTATGAGCGAGCGCGAAATCCGGCTTGAGCCGGATCGCCTCGCGATACTCACCGACCGCTTCATCGATTTTCCCGCGGCTCGCGAGCAGGAGACCGAGATTGTTGTGCCCTTCGACGAACGCCGGCTCGGCCTTCACGGCGTCCCGATATTCCGCGATGGCCTCGTCGATGCGGCCGTGTCGAACGAGGAGGTCGCCCAGGCTCACCCGCGCCGCAAGGAAGAACGGGTCCATACGAACGGCGGCGCGGTATTCGGCGGCGGCGGCGTCCGTCTGTCCCTGCAGAGACAAGGCATCGGCCAATTCCAAATGTCCTTCCGGATAATCGGTGAGCGCGAGCGCACGCTGGTAATGCACGACCGCTTCCTCGGGGCGGCCCTCGTCCATCAGCGTCGCGGCCAGATACCGATGCGCCAGCGTCGACCGCGGTGCGACGGCGACCGCGCGGCGAAACAGCCGCTCGGGGTCATGCCAGATTTGCGTTTGCTTCCAGGTGATAAAGGACAGCGTGACGAGCGCCGCCGTCGCCGCTAGGAGAACAGCCAACCTCACGGATTTTTCCCAAATCGACAGCGTCAGCGCGCCGATCCCGATCGCGCACATGGCAAGCGGAAGATAGGCGTAGCGGTCGGAAACGAGCTGATAGCCGTACTTAACGATACCCGATACGGGCAGCAACAACGCGAGATACGAGAACCAGATAGTTGCGAGCGCCGGCCACCTGTTTCTCGCGAGGACGATCGCAACGGTGACGGCTGTGACGAGCAGAGGATAAGCTGCGATCGGCCAGCTCGCGAGCTCCGCCGGAGACGGCACCGGATAGATGATGGAGAAGTTTTGCGGCAGTGCCATCTTCCCCAGATAGAATAAAAGCGAATAGGCGGATCGCGTAATGTTCGCCCACGGCCGGTAGTCGTTTATGTACCCAGTCTTGCCGACGACGGCGAGCAGCGCGGCAGCGATGCTCAAGACGACGAAGGGAAGCTTCTCCAACCAAACGTGCTGCGCCTCGGAACCGAACCATTTGGTCTTTCCTTCGCCGCGGAATCTTCGCAGTGGATAGACATCGAGAGCCAAGAGGACAATCGGATACGGTACTCCTCCAGCCTTGGACAAAAGCGACAGGGCGTAGAAGAACCAGGCGGCGATGAGCCAGCGCCGCCGCAGTGCGCTCTCCGGCGCGCGCAGGTAGCAGAGAACCGAAACTAAGATAAACAGTGCGGCCACCGCATCACCGCGTGCCGACACCCAGGCAACGGTCTCGACGGTGATCGGATGGAGCGCAAAAAGAAGCGCGGCCAATGCGGCGGCGAGATGATCGCTCGTCGCGCCGCGCGCCGGATCTTTCCGTCGCGCCAGGCGGTACAAAGATAATGCGATCGCATACAGGAGCGCCGCGTTCGCGGCGTGAAACAATAGACTAGTCGCATGAAAACCCGCGGGGTTCATGCCCCAGAGCAAATAATCGAAACCGTACGTCACCCACGTAAGCGGCCGGTAGAGCGTCATATAAAACGTCGTGAACATCCACCGAAGCTCGGCCCAACCGAGCCCCCGGTAATTCGTGGTCCGGAAGAGATTGTTGTCGTCGTCGGCAAAGCCCACGAAGCCGTTGTGCAGGACGGGTAAGAAGACAAGGACCGTCAGCAGCGCGATAAAAAGGGG
The DNA here is from genome assembly GCA_035259465.1 of Binatia bacterium. Lineage (GTDB taxonomy): Bacteria > Desulfobacterota > Binatia > UBA9968 > UBA9968 > JAJPJQ01. Next base: position 1,467 of record DATFWH010000144.1, on the reverse strand, counting down.
TAAAAGGCTGAGAAGCCTCGACCGGTCGATAGGCATAGCGTTGGTTGTCGGGAGAGAATCTAGCATTGAGCGCTAGGCAGCGACAACGGATTACTTACCGATGTCGCGTGCGCTTAAGGTGGTAATCGCCTTGACCCCCGGAGGCCGCAGCCATATGCTCGGCTTCACTTTTGGAATTTCCATGCGCGCACTCACCGCCATCATCGCCGTTCTCGTGCTCACTTCCTCGGCCGCGCTGGCGCAGCCGAAGCCGCCGCTCGAAAAGATGCGCTTCATCTACAGCGCGATCGGCGGCTCGCAAAGCTCGGTGTGGATTCCGCACGAAGCCGGCATTTTCAAAAAATACGGCCTCGACCTCGAACTGTTATACGTCGGCGGCGGCGGGCGCGCGGCGCAAGTCGTGCTTTCCGGCGAGGCGCCGATGGGAATCTTTACCGGCGCCGCGGTAGTCTCCGCGAATTTCGCCGGCGCCGACCTCGCCGTCGTCGCGAGCAGCTTGAACGCGATCACCTTTTTTCTCATGGCGCGTCCGGGGGTGCGCTCACTCGAGGGATTGAAAGGAAAGAAAGTCGGCATCACACGCTTCGGCTCGGCCACCGATTTCGCCCTCGGCTATAGCGAGAACCGCTGGCCGGTGAAGCGCGGGCGCGACTTCACGGTGATCCAGATGGGCGGCATGCCCGAGATCGTCCAGGCGCTGAAGACCGGCGCAATCGACGCCGGCACCGTCAACGCGGAGTTCACCATTCTCGCGCGCAAAGACGGCCTTCAGGAGCTGGCCGATATGTCGACGCTCGGTTTGAGCTTCCCGACTTCCGCCATCGTGACCAGCCGGTCCTACATCAAGCGCAGCGAGAATACCGTACGCAAGTTCATCCGCGGCTACGTCGAAGGCAGCCGCTTCGCCAAGACCAACCGCGCCGCAAGCGTCGAGATTTTGAAAAAATACATTCACAACAACGACACGGAATATGTCAATGCGCTCTACGATCTCTACGTGCTGCGCTACGTGCCGAAGGTCCCCTACCCCTCGCCCGAATCGATTCAGACCGTGCTCGACCAGATGGCCGACAAGGACCCGCGCGCCGCCGCGGCGCGGCCGGAGCAATTCATCGAGGCGCGCTTCTTCCAAGAACTCGACCGCGAAGGCTTCATCGAGAAGCTCTGGCAGTAGACCCTCCAATAACTTGACAGAGAGAACGCCAAGCGGGTTGCACCCCGGCTTGGAAACTGATAAAACGAAAGTAGTTTCTGAGGTATTATGGCTGCCAAAGCTTCAATGCACACCGCCCGGCGGAATTCCGCCGGTCGCGGCGGCCAATCCGCCGCCCGCATCGTCGCGGCGGCGCGCCGGCACTTCTTGGCCCACGGCTTCCGCCACGTGACGATGGACGACCTCGCCGCGGAATTGGGCGCGAGCAAGAAGACGCTCTACGCGTCGTTCCCGAGCAAGGAGGCGTTGATCGA
>DATFWH010000143.1:0-13421 GCA_035259465.1 Binatia bacterium | reverse complement strand
CGAGATAAGTAAGTTCCAAAGCGACCTCCGATCGCTCTACGCCGAGGCCCTGCTTGCGCTGCGCCGACATGAACTCGGCGCCGTTGTGCGCCGCCGCAACGCCTATTCCCAGTTGGTCTTGATTCCGTCCGGGGATTAAGGCGGTGATCGTGGCGCCGCCTCCCGTGTAATAGGCGAAGCGGTTGACCTGGGGATCCGCCATTCCGAACTGGCCGAACAGAGTCGCCTGCCGGTCCGGCTCTTTCGCATCCTGGTACACTATCCAATCGCCGATGAGGTAGGCGCCACCGCTGCCGCGATGGCGCACGGGCTTGCCATTGGGACGCAACTCCTTCAAGTCGTCGAAGCTAGCGGTGTAATACCAGGCGCCGGCCGCCACTTTCCCGCGGTACGCGCCGCAGCAATTTCTCCCGATAAGGAATCCGCGGGTGCGCGGCTGCTCCGGACCGACGGGCCGGTATAGATAGGCGGCTTCCGTGACGATCAGCGCACCGTCGTGATTGGCGAAAACCGCCTGCGCTCCGCTCGGGCGCTCGACCGGGACTCCGTCGAGAACCGCCGTCCGCACGACCATCTGCTCGGTCGGTTTCACCGCAAATCGGGCACCGACGGAAGTGTTGGGAAAAATCGACGGTCCCTCTACGCCGCTCTGGGAGAATTCGGCGCCGATGCCGAACGAGCTGTTGAGAAACAGACCGGCGGACTGGAGCCGGTAGAATTCGCTATTCAAGTCGTAGCGCCCGGCCAGCGCCGAGAACCTGTTGTCGAACAAATTTTGCTGTACCCACCCTTCCTCGAGCTTCCATTTCGCAGGCGCCTCGATGTTGCTCACGCCCTGCGCGTCACCGACGAACTTTTTGCTCGGCCGCCCGCCGTGGATTCCAAGCCCATAGATAAAGACCGTCGCGCCGGGCCAGCCAACAAGCCTCTCCGCGTCGGCGGTAACCTGGAGATTCAGGTTGCCGAGATAACCGCCGCCGCGGCGTAGCCCGCCGGTTGCATTGGCGAAAGCCTCGCCGTCGTAGCGAACGCCTAACTGGATGCCGTGGGTGTCGAGCCCCTTCTGAAATTCCTCCCATACTTGCGAGAGGCGAACCGACGGTGACGCGGCTTGTGCTTCAGCTTCAGAGCGGGCGGCTTCGGGTACGGCTAAAGAATACGCTGCGATCGCCGCAACCGTTATCGACCTCAGAAAGAACCTTCGCCGGTGAGCTTTTAAAGAACGAGTCGGTTTGTTCATGACGCCGAGTCCGGCCAGGCGCACTGGCTTAAAACGGCTAACTGGCGCCAAACCTATCATGCGGGCAAGGGCCTGCCTACGGATTTAGATCGGCCCGCGTTCCAGCATATCGCCGGCAAAAATCATTATTCCCGAATTTTTCGAACTATTTTCATACTGCCTTCGAACCGGGGCTCTACCTTTGCGGAAAATTTTTCCCATAAAGGAGGGCCTATGATCAAAGTTTCAGTTTGGTTTTTATCGGTGCTTTTCGTCGGCGTCTTTGCCGCATTGACGACGCGGGCGGAGGAGCCGCCCAGCGCCCGCACGCTGTCGCCCTACTTCTTTATCGAGAACGCTGATCAGACGGTTGACCGATTTCCTTTGAAGGACACTAACGTTGAGGTCGACATCAGTGGGGTCATCGCCGACGTCGTTATCCGGCAGACCTATTCGAATGACGGCACGCGCCCTATCAGCGGGCGCTATATCTTTCCGTTGTCTACCCGGGCGGCGGTTCACGGCATGAAAATGACGATCGGCAACAATGTCATCATCGCTAAGATCAAGGAACGCGAAGCGGCGCAGAAAGAGTTTCAAGAGGCTCAAAGCCAAGGAAAAAGCGCGTCGCTGCTGCAGCAGCAGCGGCCGAACGTCTTCAGCATGAACGTTGCGAACATCCTCCCGGGCGACAACGTCGAGATCGAGCTGCGCTACACGGAGATCTTGGTACCCACGGATAAAACCTATGAATTCGTCTATCCCACCGTCGTCGGCCCGCGCTACTCGAGCCAGCCGCCTGAGGGCGCGGCGGAAACGGATCAATGGGTGAAAAGCCCGTACCTCGCCGAAGGCACGGAGCCGCCTACAAAATTCAACATCACGACGCGGCTTTCGACCGGCGTGCCGCTGCAGGAGATCGCCGTCACCTCGCATGACACCGACATCCTTCAAGAAAACGCCACAAGGGCAACTGTCGCGCTCATCGACCCCGACACCTTCAGCGGCAATCGCGATTACATCCTCAAGTTCCGGCTCGCCGGCGATGAGATCCAGTCGGGCTTGATGGTTTATCAAGGCGACGATGAGAACTTCTTTCTATTGATGGTGCAGCCGCCGCGGAAAGTGCTCCCGGCTCTCATACCGCCGCGAGAGTACATTTTCGTCGTCGATGTCTCCGGCTCGATGCACGGCTTCCCGCTGGAAGTCTCCAAAACACTGCTTAAAGACTTGATCGGCAATCTGCGGCCGACCGATAAATTCAACGTGGTCCTTTTTTCGGGCGCTTCGCGGGTCATGGCGCCCGCGTCGGTTCCCGCGACCGACGGCAATGTGACGCGCGCCATCCGGTTGATCGACAGCCAGCAAGGCGGCGGCGGAACCGAGCTGCTGGGCGCGCTCAAGCAAGCCTACGCGATTCCCCGCGCTGAGACTTTCTCCCGAACGATACTCGTCGTCACCGACGGCTTTATCGCCGCCGAGCGCGCCGCGCTCGAGGAGATTCGCAGCCATCTGCACGACACCAACGTTTTCGCCTTCGGCATCGGCAGCAGCGTTAACCGCTACCTCATCGAAGGCGTCGCGATCGCGGGTCAGGGCGAGCCGTTCGTCGTGAGCGATTCCACGGAAGCGCCGGACGCGGCGCGGCGGTTTCGCGAATATGTTCAGTCGCCGATGCTCAAAAACATCGCCCTCTCGTACGCGGGGTTCGACGCGTACGATGTCGAGCCGGCCGAGATTCCCGATCTTTTCGCCAACCGGCCGATCGTCGTCTTCGGCAAGTGGCGCGGCGCCTCCAGCGGAGCCGTGACCGTTTCCGGGAACGCCGGCAACGGAGTGTATACGCAAAGGTTCAATATGGCCGATGCGCAGTCGTCCGACGCCGATCACGCGCTGCGCTATCTATGGGCGCGGACGCGCATCGCGCGCCTTTCGGATTACATGTTCGACGGCAACGCGGACACCAACAAGCCCGCAGTCACGGCGCTCGGCCTCCAGTACAATCTCCTGACGCCCTATACTTCGTTCATCGCCGTCCACGAGGTCGTGCGCAACCCCGGCGGCGACAGCGAAGAGGTCGATCAGCCGCGGCCGCTGCCGCTCTACGTCTCGAACCTCGCGGTGAGCGCGGTGCCCGAGCCCGAGATGACTCTGCTCGTCGCGATCACGCTGCTCCTTTTCTATTCGATGATGCTGCGCCGCAAGTGGATGGCGTACTTTGAGCGGCATCGCCGATGAGTGCACGGCCGGAGCTCGCGCGCATGAATCTGCCCGGTGGCGAATCGATGAAGACGGCGCTCAGGAACGTCTGCGGCTACGCGCTTTGGAACGCCGCTTACCTGCTGACGGCGCTCGGCCTGGCGGTGATGATCAAATATCACTACAGCCGCGCCGGCAGCGAGGACCTCCGGTGGATATTACTACCTACGGCGCGAGTGGTGGAGCTCTTCAGCGGAATCCGCTTCGTTGAAGAGCTCCACGCGGGCTTTATCAACCGCAGCCATCGGATTCTCATCGCGCCGTCGTGCGCGGGAGTGAATTTTCTTATCATCGCGTTCGGCGTCGCCGTCATTTCCGGCCTGCATCACATCAAGAAGATAGCACTTCAGTTTGTCTGGCTCGTCGCCGCGCTCATCGCCGCTTATCTCCTGACGATTTTCGTCAACGCGTTTCGCATCACCATTTCGATCTATTCCTACGATGATCGCCTTTTTGCATTGTGGCTGGAGCCGGGGCGGCTCCATCTCCTCGAAGGCGTTTTGATTTATTCCTTTTTCCTCTGCCTCTTTTATAGGATAATCGAGGCCGGCCTTTGCCGAGCCTACGGGCGAATAGCGCCGGCTATATCCGAGGAAAAGCAAAACGCCTTACCCGCGATGACGGCCGTGTTACCTTTGTTCTGTTATTTGACCGTGACGCTCCTGATTCCACTGCTGAACGGCGCGGCCGGCGGCGATGTCCAGCGCTTCGCCGAGCACGGCGCGATCGTGCTGACCGTATCTTTCGTCGTTGCGCTGCTTTTTTGGCGGCAGCTTGGATGGAGCTGGCTGCGCGACCGGCTCAAGCGGCGGCCAATTGCAAATGAAAAGTAGCAAACCACGAATTCTCGTCGTCGAAGACGAGCCGGCAATCACGGAAACGATTCAGTACGCGCTCGAAACCGACGGTTTCGAGACGGTCTGCGTCGCGACGGGAAAGCCCGTGCTGTCACTTTTGGAAGAGCAGCCGATCGATTTAATCGTTCTGGACATCGGTCTCCCAGACATCAGCGGCGTCGAGCTGTGCAAGGAGCTGCGCGAGAGCCATCGCGTGCCGGTGATCTTTCTCACGGCGCGCAAAGACGAGATCGACCGCGTCGTCGGGCTGGAGATCGGCGCCGACGACTACGTCGTCAAGCCGTTCAGTCCGCGCGAGCTTTCCGCGCGCATCCGCGCAGTGCTGCGGCGCGTGCAGAAACAACCGACGGCGCCGCAGCCGTCGCCGACGCGCGGCTTTCGCATCGACGACTCGCGGCGCCGGATCACCTATTGCGGCGCGCCGCTCGAACTCTCGCGCTACGAATACAATCTGCTGAAGGTCCTCGTGCTCCGGCCGGGGCATGTATTTTCACGCGATCAGCTGATGGATCTCGCCTGGGAAGTGCCGGAGGCGAGCATGGACCGGACGGTCGACGCGCATATCAAAAACATCCGCATCAAATTGAAGGCCGTGACTCCCGAAGTCGATCCTATCGTGACGCATCGCGGCGTCGGGTACTCGCTGAGAGAGGATCTATGAGACTCGGAACGCGCATATTTCTCTGCTGTCTCTTTATTTTCGCTCTTTGTTTCTCGTATCCGATCAAATGGGCGCTCGACAACCTTCGGACACGTTATCTCGAAGGCGTGGAAGAGCCGCTGGTCGATCAGGCGAATATTCTCGCCTCCGTCGTGGCGCGCGAAATGGAGGCGGGAACTTTCGACCGCGAGAAATGGTACCGCGCGTTCGAGAGCGCCCGCTCGCGGCATCTGTCCGCGCGCATCTACAACGTCGTCAAGACCGATGTCGATCTGAAAATGTACATCACCGACGCCTCGGGCAGGGTCATCTTCGACTCCGAGGACAGGCAGAACCTCGGCACGGACTACAGCGCCTGGCAGGACGTCAGCTTGACGCTCGAGGGAAAATACGGCGCGCGCAGCAGCGCCGCGGCGAGCGCCGATCCCACGGTCAAGGTTCTGCACGTCGCCGCGCCGGTGATTGTGCACGGGAAAATCGCCGGGGTTCTAACCGTCGCGAAGCCCACGACGAACATCAATCAGTTTCTCAAGAACGCCAAGCCCCAGCTCTTCAAGGTCGGCGCATTCGCCGGAGCGGCCGCGGTGCTTCTCATTTATGTCGCTTCGATCTGGCTTACGCGCCCGATCAAACGGTTGACCGCCTACGCAAATGCCGTCGGCGAAGGCAAACGCGTGGACTTTCCTGAGCTCGATCGCAGCGAGATCGGCGAGATGGGACACGCGTTCGCGAAAATGCAGGAAACGCTCGAAGGCAAGAAATACGTCGAGGAATACGTTCAGAAGCTCACGCACGAGGTGAAAAGCCCGCTCTCGGCGATCCGCGGGGCCGCGGAGCTCCTGGAAGAGAGAATGGAGCTCGAGCAGCGGAGCCGCTTTCTCTCGAACATACGGAACGAGACCAACCGCGTCCAGGAGATTATCGACCGCATGCTGGAATTGTCGGCGCTCGAGAACCGGAAGATGCTCGAAAAGCGGGAACGGTTGAACTTCTCAGAGCTGCTGGAATCCGCCGTCGATGCGAAGCGTCCGGCTTTGGCACAGCGGCGTTTATGGATTTCGAACGATTTCCCCGAGAATATCTTTATCGAAGGCGACGGTTTCCTCCTGCATCAGGCGCTCTCGAATTTGCTTCAGAACGCCATCGACTTCAGCCCCGACGGCGCGGAGATCCGGTTGAGCGGCGGTGTGGAAGACGGACGATTCACGTTCGTCGTCGAAGACACCGGCAGTGGCATTCCGGAATTCGCCGTCGAAAAAGTCTTCGACAAATTTTTCTCTTTACAGCGGCCGAATACGGGCAAAAAAAGCACAGGGCTGGGATTGAGCTTCGTCAAGGAAGTGATCGACCTCCACCGCGGTTCGGTCACGCTCCAAAACCGGCCCGAAGGCGGAGCCCGCGCCACCGTGCGGCTTCCGGCCCTTGCCGAGACGGCTGCGGCGGCGGCTCAAGCGGAGGCCATTTAACCAACCACAATCTACGGTTAAAATCGGCGAGCGCTACCGAAAGCTACGGGCGAGGAGATTTGGATCACGCGGTCTGATCACGCTGGTGTAGGAATTGGCAGGGAACGAATTAACGGACAAAGCTTCTGCTTGAAGAGCTACTCGCGCCAGCCCGACGTTTTCGTCAGGTGCTTGGCTCTTATCCCCTTCGCGTAATTTGCCTTGCCGACGATGAACTCCTCTTCCGGCGCGGCGATGGGATCGATGCCGATCTTCTTGTAGCATTCGCGGATTTCCTTCCGGCCCTGCGCGTCGAGAACGGCATCCTCGTTAGGGTCCTTCGCGCCGCGCGGCAACCCGCCGTTGCCGCCGACGCACCAATGATAATAATTAATGTGCGCCCACGGATGGCTGCCCTTCAGCAGGAATGCCTCCTGAAGATTGTGAACGTATTTGTAAGCCGGCATCATGCGCCAGAAGAGCGGCATCGCCTCGCCGAGGCGTCTCTTGTTTACTGAATCCATGAGCTCGACTAAGTAAGGCTTCTCCGGCGACTGCAGCGATTCGACGACCCACTGACCCGTCCATTGAATGTTGTAGTGCCTCGCGAGAATCGGGATGAGCTCAAGATTCGCCGGTCCCAGCAGAATCCGATCGCCCAGCCGCTCGCACATCTCGTAAGCCGCGCCGATGTTGATCGGCTGCGTGAGCTTCATGCCGACGACGTTGGGCACGTCGGCGAGCCGGTCGAATACGTCGAGCAGCATCCCGCTAGGATGCAGGTGGCGAAGCGCCGGGCAGTTATAGCCATAGAGAATGATCGGCAGGCGCGTCGCGTCGATCAGCCGGCGCAGGTAGCGATAGACATCCTCGGGCGATTCGGCGCGCAGGCTTCGCGGATACTCGATGAACGCGTGCGTGCAGCCGACCTTCTCGCCGTGGACGAGAAGCTCGAGGCATTCGTCGGGATTTTTCAGCGCGGCGTTGACGCCGACGAGGATCCGGCCGCGGCTCTCGTCGCAGACGATCTCGAGAAAGCGCTTCTTCTCCGCGAGCGTCGTATCCGTGCTCGAGCACATCGCGGAGAAAAATCCCTGGCCGATGCTCTCGCGCACGTCGTGGCGGACGCCCTCCTCGTCCAGTTCTTCGAAATCGGGCGAGAAGGCGGTCTTGAGCGAGTCCTCGACGCCGCGATATTTTTCCCGCGCCCAGTCTTTTTGCTCGGACATATAGTTACTTGAGATATCCTGCCGCCGTTTCCGGCAGCGGGGCCTCGTCGAGCCACATGAGCTTCGCCGGGTTATCTTGAAGCATTACTTTAACTTCCTGCTCCTTGATGCCGAATCCCAAAAGGGCGCGGATGAACACGCGCATACCGTCGACGGCGTCCAAGTGCAGCACCTGGCCGAAGTCGCTGCCGATGATGCAGCGGTCGGGGCCGATCTGCTTGATCGTGCGGATCGTCTCCATCGGGTCGGCGACCGGCTGATAAAGACTCGGGATCATCGGCTGGCAGTACGTGCCGACATAGACGCCCAAGTCGCGGAGCTGCTTCATCTCGTCGAGCAGCAACTTGTTCAATTCGAGCAGCGGGTGATCGAGCGTCGCGCGCACGGCGATCTCTTTCGCGAGCTTGGCGAGCGGGAGCAATTCCTGAAAATCGGTGTGGCCGAAGCCGATGCCGACTTTTTTCTCGGCCGCCATCTCCATGATCTGCCTCACTTCGGGCAGCACTTTGCCGTCTTCGGCGACTAGACGCACGCCGCCCTTCTCGGGTTGACCCGCGCCGCGCCAGAAGCCGAGCGAGGTGAACGTCGGGAACCAGATCATTTTGAAATTCGGATATTGCAGGCCGACGCGGATGTATTCCGGCCGCATGCCGTGGCACGTGCCGGCGCCGCCTAAGACGAGAACGCGGTTGGTGAGCTCGCCGCGCTTGATCATGTCGTCGATGTAGCGCTGCGTGAGATAAGCGGACGTCGCGCTCACGTTCCAATGGTCTTTGAAAGCGATCGCGCGCATGCCGCACTTAGAAGCCTCGACTGCGATTTGGATCATGTCCTGCGAGCGGTGCACGAAGTCGGGATAGGCGTGGATGTGGCAGTCGATCGCGCCCTTGAGCAGCTCGTTCTCGACGCCCGGAGAGATCTTCAGCATCTCCGGGTTGTCCTTCAGCATCTGGTAAAAGTAGTCCTTGGCGTTGAGCTGCTTCACCCGCTCGACGCTCAGCGTGCGCCCCACCATCAAGCTTTCGGCCGCCGCCGCGTCAGCCGCGAAATCACACATGAGAGAATCTCCCTTCCGGATTAAGAGTTAAAGTTTCACTTTAGATTGCTCCACAGACTCGAGCCTAACTGCTCTTGCCCCAGGCTTGTAAAAATCTGCGCGCGTCTTCAACGACCGGCTCCATCACTGGAACGTAAGGCGTGACGAGACGCGTCGCACCGGCTTCCTTGAACGGGATCAGTTTCTCTTTGATCTCCTCGATCGACGTTCCGGGGACGACCGGCAGCTTGTCCATATATTCGTCGGTGAGCGCCGCCATCGCGGCCTTGAAGCCGCCCTGCTGAAAGCCCGCCTGAATCGCGTTCACCTCGGCCTCAAAGCCGAGTCCTTTCAACATGTCGCTGTAATGATCGGCGAGATTGTAGAAAGTGAGCACCTGGCGGAGCTTCGAGCGAGCCTTGGCGCGGTCGGGGTTGAGCGAAACGCGGCACTTCGCGATGATGTCGATCTTGCTCGGATCGCGTCCCGCTTCTTTCGCGCCCTCGCGCACGCGCGCGGCGATCTCGCGGATCTTTGCAGGCGTCGCCATGTTGATGAAGACGCCGTCGGCGATTTTCCCGACGAGCTTCGTCATCTGCGGCCCGAGGCCTGCGAGGTAAATGGGAAAGTGCGGATGCGACGGCTTCCACGAAAGCTGGAAGCGCTTGCCGGTTTGGTAGATCTCGCCCTCGTATTCGACACGCTCGCCCGCCGCTACCTTGCGCGTGATGTCGATGTACTCGCGCGCACGCTTGAGCGGCCGGTCGAACACGCCGCCGTGCCACGCCGCGATGCTCTTGTTCGCGACGCCGAGACCGAGAAGCAATCGTCCGGTGGAAAGATCCTGCAGCGTCGCCGATTGAATGCCGAGCGTCACCGGGCTGCGCCCGTAGATATGATAAATCGCCGTGCCGAGCTTGATCGTCTTGGTCCGGCTCGCCGCCGCGGAGAGCAGCACCAGCGGATCGGTGCTGTTCGATTCGCCTTTCCAGAACGCGCCGAAGCCGACTTTTTCCGCCAGCTCGACGAGCTCGATCACGCCCGGCGCGGGATAATGCGCCGCGGAGTTGATTTCGATGTCATGGATCATGGCTTCAATCCTTTTTGATCAAGCAACAAAGACGATGTTTATCGTGAGCACACGTGCAAGGCAACCTGTTTACACCCCTCAGCCCTTCCCTCTCCCCGAGGGAGAGGGCGAATCATACATTCGGTTGCAGATATTGCGCCTAATATTCTATTCCCTCCCCCATCGGGAGAGGGCAAGGGTGAGGGTGCTTAGAATTATTTACGTGACGGCAATCAAAGCATGCGGCCGCTTCGACAGCCGCTCGGCGCCTTTATCCGTCACGAGCACCGTGCCGCCCCAGCCGAGCTGGACTTTCCCGTCCGCGCTCGTTACCGCCGGGCGCCAGAGCCACAGAGTGCTTTTCTCGATCGTGAGGCCTTCCAGCTTCTCGGCGGGAGTCGAAGCATTGATCACCGGCCCGTCGTCGCCCGCGCCGCGGCCGGCGAGAAGTATATTGGTCGTGAGGCCGTCTTTTTTCTCGACGCTCTTGCCGAAGGCGAGCACCTCCGCGCACGGCGTGCCGGACTTGAGCAACTTGAGGCCCGTCTCGTAAACTTCCTTCTGCCGCTCGGCGACCGGCCGCCACGTATCGGGAATCTCTCCGAGCAAAATGCCCTGGTCCTCTTCGGCGATCTGCGTGCCCCAGACCGAAATGATCTCGCCCCGGACAAAAGAATTTTTCTGCAGCCGCACGCCGATCGGTGGATCGGCGTAGCGTCTGCCGTCGATCGTCAGCGCGAAGGGAAAATATTCGTTTCCCTGTTGCATCATGCACGCCATGACGTCGGCGTAAAGCTGCGCCCCGTCCGTGCCTGGCCGGGCGATTTTTTTGAGCTCGTCGATGCCGCTCTCGGCGATCGCAGTCGCCTTGCGCATCGCGGCGATCTCCTCGTCGCTCTTGATGTAGCGTACGAGGCCGACGACGTCCGTGGCATCCTCGAATTTCGCGTTGGGCAGGCGCTTCAACACGGCGCTGAACGCGCCGTGGTTGACGACGCCGTCGATGGAAGTGACGTGCGACACCTTCCCGCCCTTGAGACCGGCGACGCCGATGCGCGCGCGCTCCATGCCGCATTCGAGCAGCGCTTCGGCCATCGGCTCGGTCCACTCGCGGCCTACCTGCCACGGCTCGGGCGCCCAAGTGTTCTTGGAGCTGCGGTCGGCGATGATGATCGGCGCGCGGCCGTCCGTCGACAGGATCACCGACGAGCAGCGGAGCTGAGTCAGATAACGCGCGTCGACGCCATCGCCGAGCGGGACAAAGATACAGTCGAAGCCGGCTTTCTTGCCGGCATCCTGGACCGCCTTCCAGCGTCGGTCGCGCTCGGCGATCGAGTAATCGGCCCAGACGTAAACGGTCGCGCCGGCGCGTGACGGTGGTTTATAGGCCATGGCATTTCTCCTATTGAAGCGAGATCAGGCTCGGCGTGCGCTTGACGAGCTGCTCGGCGCCGTTTTTCGTGATGACGATGCAGCCGCCCCAGCTGTACTGAATCTTCTCGTCGTCGGACATCGCGATCGGCTTCCAGATGAAAACGTTGCCTTCGTGCACGACGACATCGCGTGTCTTCTCGCCGCGGTCCTGCGGCGTGAGGAGCGGCCCGTCGTCACCGTAGCCGCGCCCGTGCATCAGCGTGAGCGTCCTTCCGCCGCGCTTCTGCCCGAAGCCGTTCACCGCACCGACGAACTCCCCGAAAACGATCCCCGGCTTCAGCACTTCAAGACCGGTGTAGAAAAGGTCGCGCTGGAGATCGACCACGCGCTGCCATGCATCCGGCACCGGACCGAGGAGAAAGCCCTGCTGCTCCTGCGCGATTAGGCCGCCCCAAAGCGCGTCGGTCTCATTATGAATGCGGTAGTTCGGCTGGAGCACGCGCCCGAGCGGCGGGTCCTCGAAGCGCGGCAATCGTATCTGATCCATCGGCCCGGTGTAGAGCGCGAGCGGATAGTAGCCGCTGCCGAGCTCGAGCATGCGGTGCATGACTCTAGTATATAGATGCGAGTCCGTGACGCCCGGTCGCGCGACGCGCCCCATCTCCTCGATGCCGGCGGCGGCGATCTCGGCGCCGCGGCGGAGGCAATCGATTTCTTCCTCGCTTTTAACGTAGCGCGCGAAGGCGACGACATCGTGGTCGTCTTCGAATTTTGCATTGGGCATGCGTCGGAGCAGCTCGGCGTACGAGGTGTGGTTCACGACGCCGGCGTACGCGCGGCCGTGCACCATCTTGCCGCGCTCGAGGCCGGTGACCCCGATGCGCGCCCGCTCCATGCCGGACTCGGCGAGCGCCTGGGCCATCGCCACGCCCCACGAGCCGTTCACCGGCCGCGGCTCGGGGACCCAAGCGTTGCCCGGCCGGTCGCTGATCACGATCGGCTTGCGGCCGTCGGTCGGCAAAATCACCGCGGCATTTTCCAGCAGCGTCAGATAGCGGCCGTCGGAGCGCATGCCGCGCGCCTGCTCCAAAGACAAGTGCTGGTTGCGCCCGTCGACGCAGAGCGGGACGAGAATGCAGTCGAAACCCGCTGCGACCGCTTGCTTTCTCACCGCCGCCCATCGGCGGTCGCGCTCCGAGAGCGTAAAGCCCTTCCACGTTGTGTCGGCGGGAGCTTCCATTTTTCGCCTCCGTGAAAATCGTTCAGCTTCGGTTCAGTGTCGGCTTCACTTCGTTTAACAGCATTCGCGTCTGCACTTCAATGTCGGGCGCAACGAAGCGCGCCACCACGCCCGTCAAGCCGGCGGCGACATACTGTTTCAGTTTCTCCGCACATTCCTCCGGCGTGCCGAAGAACGGGCTCAGGTGCTTGAGCTGCACGCGCGGCTGCCGATAATAGCTCTCCGCGAAGCTCCAGCCCTCTTCTTCCGCTTTGCCCTTTTCGCGATGAAGATGAAACGTTGCGAAAAGCGTCGACGGCAGATTATTTATATCCCGCCCGAGCTCGCGCGCGAAGCGGTCGATCTTCGCGCGGCGCGCGGCGAATATGTCGACACTAGGAGCAACGGTAAACCACCCGTCCCCCAGCCGCGCGACGCGTTTGAGCGCGTTTTCGTTGTCGCTTGCCGCGCACCAGATCGGGATAGATTTCCCGGGCGGCCTCGGCTGGATGCCGATTTCTTCCAAACGAAGATATCTCCCCTTGAAGGACACGTTTTCTTCGCCCCAGAGGCGCCGCATGAGCTGGACCGCCTCGTCGAGGCGGCCCGCTCGCCGGCTGAATGGCACGCCGCACGCTTCGAACTCCTGCTCCGAGAATTTGAACTGTGGCGCGGCGCTGACGCCGATGATAATGCGACCGCCGGAGATGACGTCAATCGTCGCGAGCGAATGCGCGAGCAAGACGGGATTTCTGAGACCCGCGATGAGCGGAACGGTACCGATTTTGATTTTTTTCGTCTTGGCCGCGAGCGCGGCCATGACTGCGAGACAATCGGCGTGCGCGCGGTCCATGCGCGCGATCCGCGGGCTGTCGCCGACCCAAAGGTGGTCGAAGCCGGCGTCCTCGGCGTCTTCGGCGGCGCGCCAGAATTTATCGAGGTCGTCCGGGGCGCCCTCGGCGCGGATCCAATGGCGCGTATGCAGCAGCAAGCCGAATTCGACGCCGGCCATCAGCTATGGGCGAGGCGGATGCTCATGACCTGCGGCATGCC
>DATFWH010000142.1:0-22625 GCA_035259465.1 Binatia bacterium | reverse complement strand
CTCCATCGCCCCTTCCTTCGCCGACGTCACCTGGCCGGACAGCGCGGCCGGCATGTCGTTCGCCCGAACGATGACCGCCGTTGCGGATAACACCACGAGCGCGAGGCCGGTAACGGCCGCGCGCAAACTCAGCTTCGGCATAAGCCCTCCTCCTGGTAAATTCGGACCCGAATCACAGAAGCTGCCGTCGTATTACACCCCGCCCTATGTATCCGTCAAGGCATGCCTTTTTAAGGTGTTCACCGTATTGCAATGCCGCCGCATATCGGAAAGTATCCCCGTCATGAAACGCATCGCGAAATTCCTCTGCTGTACGCTGATTCTCTTCGCTGCAACGGCCTGCGGCAAAGTACGGCCTGTGACCGACGTGCCGGACATCCACGTCGGCGAGCCCACGTTTTTTCCGACGATCGTCGCGCATACCGACGCTCCTATCATCGGCGGCAACCGCATCGACATTCTGCTGAACGGCAATGAACTGTTTCCCGCCATGCTGCGCGATATCAAAAGCGCGCGCCAGACGATCACGCTTGCTCAGTATTTGTATGAAGACGGCAAAGTTGCATGGGAGTTCGCCGAGGCGCTGGCGGAGCGCTGCCGCGCCGGCGTCAAGGGACATATCCTGCTCGACAGCCAGGGCGCGCGCGGCCTGTCCGACGCGATCACGAGCACGATGCGCAATGCTGGCTGCGAGGTCGAATTTTTTCGCCGCGTCGAGGTGCCGCAAGTGGTCTTTATCTGGCGGCTGCTGCGCTACAACTACCGCAACCACCGGCGCGTTCTGGTTATCGACGGCAAGGTCGGCTTTACCGGCGGCTACGGCATCAGCGACGCCTGGACCGGCGACGGCCGCACGCCCGAGCATTGGCGCGAGACGAATGTGCGCGTCGAAGGACCGCTGATCAATGATCTCCAGGCGGCTTTCGCCGGAAGCTGGTTCGAGTCGACCGGAGCGCTGCTGGGCGGCACAGGCTACTTCCCGTCGCTCGAGCCGCGCGGCAAAATCATCGCGCAGATCGTCAAAAGCTCCCCGGTCGGCGGCAGCTTTCAAAATTACATGCTGTTTTTGCTTTCGATCGTTTCGGCGAAGCAGTCGATCATGATCACCAATCCTTACTTCATCCCGGACGATAAAATCATTGAAGCGTTGCTGGCCGCCGCGGCGCGGCGCGTGCGAGTCACCGTGCTCGTGCCGGGGAAAATCGATGTCAAGCTCACGTACAGGGCGAGCCGCAGAAACTACGGCAAGATGCTCCAGGGCGGCATCGAGATTTACGAATACCAGCCCGCGCTCATGCACGCGAAAACGATGATCGTCGACGGCGTCTGGGCCACCGTCGGGAGCACCAACATGGATAATCGCTCGTTCGCGCTGAACGAGGAGCTGAATCTCGCGGTTTACGACCGCGCTCTCGCGCGCAGGCTGGAAGATATTTTCCGTGACGATCTGAGACACTCGAGGAAAATAACGTACGCCGAGTGGGCGGCTCGTCCGTGGCGCGAACGCTTCTTCGAGCTTTTCGCCTTCCCGTTTCAGGAGCAGCTATGATGCCGAGCGGACGCGGCGCGATTCCGAGCGGTGGAGACGCCTGGCGATCCAGCCCGTCGCGAGCGGAATCAATACGAGCACCACGACCACAACGATCACGGTGCCGACGGCCGGATTGCGCAGCGCGTTCTCTATCTGAACGCCGGCGACGGTCATGAGGATCATACCGGGAATCCTGCCGAGAATACTCCCGGCGATGAAATCGCGAAAGCGAATGCCCGAAGAGCCGATGAATAGATTTCCGACCGTAAAAGGCGCGATCGGCAGAACGCGGATGGTGAGAACTGTGAGAAAACCGTGCCGTCCGGCGCGATGGATGAGAAGATCGAGCCGCGGTCCGACGAGCTTGCGCAACGTGTCATGGCCCAGCGCCCGGCCTACGGCGTAGCCCATCGACCCGCTCAAGAGCCAGCCTGCGAGCGCATAGACATTTCCCTCGATCGGTCCGAACGTGAGGATCGTCGCGACGTTCAGGATCGACATCGGAAACAACACGATCCCCGCGACTAAATAGACCCCCATGACGAAAAAAAACACGCCGGGATAATGCTTGAGCGTCTCTTGCCAGTAGACGATCGTGTCGAAATTGAGCCAGCGGCTGAGCGGCGTCCAGACCCATATCATGGGGAGGACGGCGATGAGCATGACGACGAGCATCACCTTCACCGCCTGCCGTTTATCGACCGGAAGGGCCATGCTTTCATCAGCGTAGAGGTCGGACCGCGGTTAAGCAACACGCCGCCGCCGCGCGCACCGGCGGCTTTCTTCGCGCGCGAACCTGCCGAATTTTAAAGCATATCCGCGACTCCATATTTTAGCTTCCCATACGCGCCTCGATACTGTAGAATTAAAAAGTTACGCGCCGGTTAAAAAGGTCCTGCCCGTAGCAGTAAGGAGAATTTCCCCCGATGCATTTACGGCGAGGTTTTTTCGCACTCGCTTTCGTCTGCGTTTTCTTTGCCTCCCTCGGAGTCGCCCCCGTTCAGCGGCCGATAAGCTACAGCGACCTCATGCCGCTCGCCCACTGGCAAAAAGAGTTTCAGATCATCGAAGGCAAAGATCGCGGACGCGTCGTGCCGTTTTTTCTGCAGCGCGACGCGTCCGATGAAAAGAGCTGGAGCCTCACGTTCGGCGATTACGCACGGGCGCGCCTGAGACGCGGCGTCGACGGCGACATGATCATGGACCGGCTCGATCTCATCACGGCCAAAAATTACATCGTTTACGATCCGCCGCTTCCGCTCTTTCCCGGTGAGCACCCGGCGGGCGGATCGGGTTTGCGCCGCACCAACTATAAGATGTACAGCGCCGAGACCGGCAAGCTGAAGCGCGCCGGCGTCGCAACCCACGAGATCAAGCGCGTTTTACCCTGGAAGTTCACGACGCCCGCCGGCATTATGGACGGTTACTACGTCGAGATCGAGCACGGCATGGAGATGGAATACAACAGCCATCTTCAGATGACTCTCGGCCTCGGCTGCCGTTTGGATGAAGGGCCGATCTACGGCTCGAGCCATTATAAATTAAACAAGCTAGGCCTGTTCACCGAGACGAAGACCGCCGTGGCGGCCCTCGCGAAGCCACAATAAAAAAGGCGGAGCCCCGAAAGGCTCCGCCTTTTTTCCGTCCTCCGCACTGATTTTAGCGCGGGCTGATCTCCTCGGCGCGCAGTTTCCCATCTTTCTCGGAATACTTGATGGTGACCTTGGCGCCCTCTTTCGCGTTGTCCAGACCTTTGGTCTTGCTACCGACCTGGAGCGTCTTCTCCGCGTCCTTCACTTTCACTTTGATCTCTTTGTCGCTTTTGCTTACGACGGTGGCCTTCATTTCCTCGTCGGCCAGCGCCAGAGTTGCGGGCGCCAAAGAAACCGCCAGCAGAACGGCGGCGATTTTGCGTTTCAGCGTCATTTTCTCACCTCCTTTCAGTGAAAAATGGCATCTGCTACTTTGACGAAAGCGTGAAGGTTTTATTCAAGCGTGTCAATATAGTGGAATCCGTTATTTTTCGGCCCGATCATGCTAAACTTACAATGTGCGCGCCTGCTAGAATCCCCGTCGAGGGCTTCATGAGCGACAAGAGCAATCTCATCCTAACCGCGGTCGGGCCCGATCAAGTCGGGCTCGTCGAAAAGATCTCCGAATTCATATCGCGGCACGGATGTAACATCGAAGACAGTAAAATGGCCGTGTTCTGCGGAGAATTCGCCGTCATCATTCTGATCACCGGAGCTGGAAACACGCTTCAGAGGCTCGCCGGCGCCGTGC
The DNA here is from genome assembly GCA_035259465.1 of Binatia bacterium. GTDB lineage: Bacteria > Desulfobacterota > Binatia > UBA9968 > UBA9968 > JAJPJQ01. The sequence continues at coordinate 18,811 of DATFWH010000142.1, read as the reverse complement.
GCGAGCTCGAAGCCGAGACCGGTCTCACCTTCTCGATCAAGATACCGGCCGAGCGGCGCCCGGCGGAATCGATGCTGCCTTATAAGCTCACCGCATCGTGCATGGATCATCCCGGAATCGTCCATAAAATCAGCCGCGAGCTCAGCCGGCTTGGCATCAATATCGAGTCGATAGAGACCAAAACTTACGCGGCGCCGGTGAGCGGCACGCCGATGTTCGGCCTCGAGGCTTCCATCAGCGTCCCGGCGAAGACCAACGTCGACGAGCTGCGCGACCGCTTCGCCGAGATTCAGCGCGAGGAGAATATCGATATCGATTTTTCCCCGTCGCGCCCGTAGGAAAATCGGTTCAATTCTTCAGTCGCTCGCAGCAGCGCTCCGACGCACGCCTTATAACAGCTTGCAAATTTTCCCCTCATTGCGAATAATCGCCCCTGGTGTTTTAGTGAGCAGCGAGGAGGCGGCATGCTGTCGCACGAAGACAACGAGCTCTTAACGCGCGTGGGGCCCGGCACTCCGGCGGGCGAGCTCCTGCGCCGCTACTGGCATCCGATCGCCGTGGCGAAAGAGCTCACGGCGGAAAAACCGACGCAGTTCGTCCGCGTTCTAGGGGAAGATTTGGTGCTTTTCCGCGCGAAGAGCGGGTGCCTCGGGCTGCTCGCCGACCGCTGCGCGCACCGCGGCGCCTCGCTTTCCTACGGCCGCGTCGAGGAGCGCGGCATCGCCTGCGCGTATCACGGCTGGCTCTACGACTTTGAAGGGCAATGCCTCGAATGTCCGGCGGAGCCCGCCGGCAGCAATTTCCATAAGACTGTGAAGCAGGCGGCGTATCCCGTCCAGGAGCATCTGAACCTCGTCTGGGCGTACCTCGGGCCGCTGCCCGCCCCGGTTCTGACGCACTACGATACGCTCTTTCGCCGCGACGGGCATCGCAAAATCGTCGTCCATCCGCGCCTCGACTGCAATTGGTTCCAGGCGATGGAGAATTCCGTCGACCCCGCGCATTTGCAAATATTGCATCAGGAATTTTACGGCCGCGGCGCGCGCGAGCCCGTCAATACCACGCGCGGATTCACCGACGACGTCGCGCGCGTAGAATTTCGTCTGACCGAGCACGGCATCATGAAAGAGCGCATGTACACCAACGGCGTCAGCGACGAGCATCCGCTGCTCTTTCCGACGATCCTGCGCCAGGGGCCGAGCACGCAGATCCGCACGCCCGTCGGCGACGAGCATACGCTGCATATCCACGTGCTGTTTTTCCCGACCGAGGACGGCAGCGAGCCGTCGGATACCTTCGATCCCCCGGTCGTCTATCTGGAGCCTTACAAGGAGCCGCCGGACAAGCTCCATCCCGAAGCGCGCTTCACGCTCAAGCACATCATCCCGCAGGACCACATGGCGTGGGAGACGCAGGGCCCGGTCGCGGACCGCACGCGCGAGCGGCTGGCGACCTCCGACCGCGGCGTGACGATGCTGCGCGAATTGACCCTGCGGGAGATCGCCAAGGTTGCGCGCGGCGAAGACCCCATCGCCGTCTACCGCGACGCCGAGCACGCGATCATCGACACCAACGTGGATGAGGGCGTGCGGCAGCTGAAGACCGACGCGCGCGCCAGCGGACAGGCCGCGCGGGACGATCTCGAGGCGCTTTACCAAGCACAGAGACGCGAGCAGGGGCAGAGCTAAAGCTTTCCTGCGCATCCTTTCTATAAACCATTGATCTTTTTGCCGCGCCCGACACGCACGCGTGGACGCGCGGCTCCGGCGCGTGCTATAAAAGGCGCAGCAATCGCGCTGGAGCACTTCCTGCCCTCGACAGACAACGATACAAACGCAAACGCTTCTCCTCTGACGGAAAGCGCGTCTGTGCGGACGCGGTCCGGCTTGCTCGCGCGCATGCGCGCGTTCGAGGCGTTCGCGCACCGAGAATTCCGCTTGCTCTGGTTCGGCCAGGCGTCGACGTCCATGTCAACCTGGATGGACCAGGTCACGCGCGGCTGGCTCATCTACGAATTGACCGATTCCCCGCTGCAGCTGGGACTCGTGCGCGGCATTCAAGCGATCCCGCTGCTGCTGCTTTTGCCGGTCGCCGGCACGGTGGCCGACCGCTATTCGCGCAAAGTCCAGGTTTGGATCGCGCAGGCGATCGACGGCGTCATGTACGCGCTGCTCTCCCTGTTGATCCTCACCGATGCGGTCGAGCCGTGGCACGTCTACGCGACCGGCGTCGTCATGGCCATCGACCAGACATTTTTGCAGCCGGCGCGCGCCGCGATGGTGGCCGATTCGGTTCCGAAGCGCTCTCTCACCAACGCGATCGGCCTCAACTCGCTCGTCTTCAACGTCGCGCGCAGCACCGGGCCTGCTCTGGCAGGCGTGCTGATCGCGAGCTACGGCACCGGCGGCGCCTATGCGGTCCAGGCGTTTTTCTGCCTGCTGGCGACCGTCTGGACCGGTCGGCTGCGCCCGCGCTATACCCCGGCGCAGTCTCACCACGCGGCGCTCGGCAGCAGCATCGTCGAGGGATGGAAATACAGCTGGCGCAACGAAGCGGTCCGCAGCGGGCTCGTCGTCAACATGTTCGCGGCGTTCTTCATCGTGCCGTTCATGACGCTGCTGCCGATCTTCGCGCGCGACCTGCTCGGCATCGGCGCGAGCGGACAGGGCTTCCTGCTTACCGCGATGGGTATCGGCGCGCTCGCGAGCGCCTTCGCCATCGCCTCGCTCGGCGACCGGCTCTCGCGCGGGCCGCTGATGCTCGGCGGCGTCGCGCTCTACGGCCTCTCCGTCGCGGCCTTCGCCGTCTCCCCGTGGTTCCACCTCTCGTTCGGGCTCATGATCCTCGTGGGCGCCGCGCATGTGAGCTCGCATGCCCTCGTCCAGACGGTGATCCAGACCTATTCGAGCGCCGAGTTCCGCGGGCGCACGATGGCGGCATTCAGTATGAACCAGGTTGTATTCATGCTGGGCAGTCTCGCGATCGGTTCGCTGGCGTCCATCTGGGGCGCCCGCTGGGCGATGGCGGGCATGAGCGCGGCGGCCGTCGTGGCGATGATCGCGGTCTTCTTCGCGCTGCCGCGCGCGCGGCAAATCCGATGATTTGACCCCTCGCCTGCGTTTTCGCTTTTCGCCTGCGATGTTGACACCGGGCCGCGCCGTGCTAGAAAGGGGTCGGCCCGCTGGAGGGATGTCCATGACTCGAGGCATCGCTTCGCTCAAATCACTCGCCATCGCCATCGCGCTTGCGCTCATTACACCGGGCGCTGCAATCGCGCAGACAAAGCCCCTCAAACATATCTACATCGGCGTCTCGTCGGTGAGCATGGCGAACATCATCATCTACGTGACCAAGGAAGCGAAGCTGTTCGAGAAGTACGGCCTCTATGCCGACCCCGTCGCGATGCGCGGCTCGGGCGAATCGTCGAAGGCGATGATCGGCGGCAGCATCCAGATGTCGCCGATCGCGACGCCGACCGTGATCAACGCCGGACTCTCCGGCGCCGACCTGGTCATCCTCGCGCACACGCTGCCCGGCGTCGTGCACGCGCTGATGGTCAAGCCCGAGATCAAGCGGGTCGAGGATCTGAAGGGCAAAAAAATCGGCGTGACGACCTTCGGCTCGCTGACCGATTTCCTCGTGCGTTTTATTCTAAGGAAAAAGGGCCTCAATCCCGACCGCGACGTCGCGTTGATTCAGATCGGCGGCGACCCCGAGCGCATCGCGGCGCTGAAGCAGGGCGCGATCGAGGCCGCGTCGCTGTCGTTTCCCGGCTACGGCATCGCGCAGAAGATGGGCTTTCCGATGCTCTGGGATTCGGCCAAAGAGATCAATTATCCCTGGATCGAGATCGCCACGCGCCGGTCGATCGTGCAGAAAGACCGCGACATGGTGCTGAGCTACGTGAAGGCCCACCTCGAAGGCACGGCGCTCTTCAAGCGCGACAAGGAGTTCGGCAAGAAAGTCATCCGCAAGACACTGCGGCTAACCGACGAGGAGCTTATCAACGAGTCTTACGATCTCTTCGCCGGCGCGTATCTGAGAACGCCCTATCCGAACGTGGCGGGAATGAAAGTGAGCTTCGAGTACGTCGCGGCGACGCGACCCGAGGTTTGGAACCACAAGCCGGAGGAGTTCGTCGACGCGAGCATCATCGAGGAGCTCGACAAGAGCGGCTTTATCAGGAAGCTGTACGAGAAATAACTATTTCTTCTCCGACGCTCCGAGCGTCTCTTCCACCAGCTTCATCACCGGCTTCATCGCGTCCCACTGGCTGTCGGTGTCGAGATATTTGACGCCGTCCATCCGGCGATATTTCGGCAGCACGTCGTCTTTCGAAATGTCGGTCCTGAGCGAGTCGGGTCCGCCCTCCTCCGACTGCGCGAGGGATTTTTGAAAATTCAGCTGCCCTTCACGGGAGAGAAACCAGTTGACGAATACTTTTGCCGCGTTCGGATGCGGCGCCTGATTGACGAGCGTCAAAAATCCCTGCCCCGCGCTGAGCGCGGCGCCTTCCTTCATCAGCCCGAAGGAATCGACCGGCAAACCCTGCTGCCTGCCGCGCTCGGCGCCCTCGCACCAGAAGCAGATGGCGAATTTTCCCGTCGCGAGCCAGTCGAGCCCCTGGCGCCGGTCGCGAAAGACCGTGAGCTCGGTTTCCGCCAGCAGCCGCCGGAGAAAGTCCGGCCCGAGCTCCGGGCTGTAATAGAAAAAACGAATCGCGCTGCCGCCGGTGCCCGGCGCGCGGATGTCGCGCATCTCGATCTTGCCCTTCCACTTGGGATTCAAGAAATCGCGGAACGACGCGAACTCCTTCGGATTGACGAGCTGCGTGTTGTAGTACGCCTGACCGAGTTGCGAGGAGCCGACGTAGCGGAATAAATACTTTTTTTCGGGATCGGCGTAGCGGTGCGCCTTGCCCCACCATTTCGATTCGTCGACGACTTCAGGCAGCAGCAGCGCGGGCTTGATCGGATCGAGCAGCTTCGCCTGATAGAAGTTGTAGCTCCTCAGCACACCGACCATGAAGACGTCGGCGAGATATTTTCCCGCGCGCCGCTCGGCCATGAAGCGGCGCTCGAGGTCGAGCTCGACGCCGCTCACGGCGACGAGCTTGATGTCGGGAAACGCTTTTTGAAACGCGCCGGATTCCAGCGCCGGCGCGTACGTGCTGTGAACGTAGACCGTCACCTGCCCTTCTTTTTTCGCCGCCTGGACGGTCCGCTCCCATGCCGGGGATTTTTCCGCGGCGGCGGCGAAGCCCGGCGCAAAGAGCGCGAGCGCGAGAAGCGCGGCGGCCAAACATCGCATCGGCGTTTCTTCCTGTCGCTAAAATGAAGCAGGGCTGCGGAAGCCGGCGCTTTCGCCTTATGACAGCATTTTTTTCAGCGCTTGGATGTCTTTTTTGACTTTGGCGAGGGCGTTTCTGTAGGCGGCGTCGGGCAGCGCGAGCCGGAGCTGCTTGCGCTCTTCTTTTTTATTATCCTTGAGCTTCTTGCGCGCGCCTTCGATGGTAAAGTTTTCGCTGTAAAGCAGCCGCTTGATCTCCAGCAGCAGCTCGACGTCGCGTTTCTTGTACAGGCGGTGGCGCGACGGCGCCTTCCCGGGCTTCAACAGCTCGAACTCCGTTTCCCAGAAGCGGAGCACGTAAGGCTTGACGCCCAGAATTTTGCTCACCTCTCCGATCTTGAAGTAAAGCTTGTCGGGAATCCGGAGAGCCATGGGAAGCGACTCTAGGACGAGGACGCGCCGGTGTTGAGGCTCTTCTTGAGGATCTGGCTCGGTTTGAAAGTGAGGACTTTGCGCCCGGCGATAATGATCTCGTCGCCGGTCTGCGGGTTGCGGCCCTTGCGCGGCCGCTTCGTATTCACGACGAAATTGCCGAAGCCGGAGACTTTGACCTTCTCGCCTTTTTCGAGGCAGCCCTTGATGATCTCGAACGTAGCCTCGACGACGTCGGTCGCGTCTTTTTTCGAGAAGCCCACCTTCTCGTAGATGCGGGCGATGATTTCAGCTTTGGTCATCTTCCGACCTCTCCTTCAACCGTTGCGCGGTCGATTCGCATGATCAGCCCCTCAGCTGGGCGCCGAAGACCTCGCCGAGCCGCGTTACCAATTCCCCGTGCAGCGCTTGGACCTCCGCATCGGTCAACGTCCGGTCCTCCGCGCGATAGGAGATCGAGTACGCCAGGCTTTTCTTACCTTCCGGAATCGATGCGCCGCGATATTGGTCGAACACCTCCACTTTCTCGATGAGGGCGTTCCGCAGATCTTTAATCCAGTCGATAATCCGCTGAGCCGGAAACGATTCATCGACGATCATCGCCAGGTCCCGCTCGACGGATGGAAACCTCGGAAGGGAACGGACCGTTAACTTAGGCGAAACATACTGAAGCAATTTTTCAAAGTCAAGTTCAAAGGTTAGACACCTTCCGATGGACATCTCCTCGGCCAGGTCGGGGTGAATCTCGCCGATATAGCCGAGGTCGACGTTTCCGGCGGAAAGGCGCGCGGCCCGCCCGGGATGGAGAAATGCTGGCAAATCGGACGCGCTCCAGCTCCATTCGGCGCCGCGGCCGTCCAGGAGCCCCTCGACCAGCCCTTTGGCGTCGAGAAACCCGAACGGCGCCTCCTCGGCGCGTAGCCCGCTCCGGAAACGGCGCCCGTAGAGCAACCCGGCGAGATGATGGCGCTCGGCCGGCTCGCCCTTGGCATCGAGGTAAAAGACCTTATTCAGCGCGAACGCGCCGAAGCCCTCCGCGCGCTGCGCGAGATTCACTTTCAAGTCTTCGATCAGGCCGGGAACCAGGCTCAAGCGCATCTCCGCGCTCTCCTGCACGAGCGGATTCTGAATCGCGACCGGCTTCTCCCCCGCTAACAGACCCGGAAGGCTGCGGTTCGTCTCCGCCGAGCTAAACGGCAGGTGGATCGCTTCGACGAGCCCCTCCCCGACGAGATAGGAGCGCACGCCGCGCTCGGCGCCGAGCCGAGCGTCCGGCTTGCCCGCAAGGCGCGCCCCCGGCAGGGTCGACGGGATTTTATCGTAGCCGTGCAGGCGCGCGAGCTCCTCGATCAGGTCCGCCTCGCGGGTCAGATCGCCTCGATAGCTCGGCGGCGTGACTTTGAAAGCCGCTTTCGTGGTCTGCACCTTGCAGCCGAGCGCCTTCAAATTTTTTTCGATCTCCGCCGGCTTGATATCGACGCCGATGAGCTCGGCTACGCGCGCCGGACGCAGCGCGATCGTCGGCGGCGCCGGGGGACGCGGATACCGGTCGATAACGCCGCCGAGCGGAATCCCGCCGGCGATCTCCTGCAACAATGCGGCGGCGCGCTCGAGCGCGGCGACGGTGCCTTCGGGGTCGACGCCGCGCTCGAAGCGGTGCGACGCCTCGCTGTGGAGGCCGAGCCGCTTGGCGGTGCGGCGAATCGTCGCCGGATCGAAGCGCGCGCTTTCGAGCAGCACCGCAGTGGTACCTTGATGGACCTCGGAGTCGCGCCCGCCCATGACGCCTGCGAGCGCGACCGGAACGTCGCCGTCGCAGATCAGCAGGTCTTCCGGCGCGAGCCGCCGCTCGACGTCGTCGAGCGTGACGAAGGTCGCTATCTCTTTCGCTTGGCGCACGACGATGCGCTTGGCGGCGAGCCGGTCGAGGTCGAAGGCGTGCAGCGGCTGCCCGGTCTCGACCATCACATAGTTCGTGATATCGACCACATTATTGATCGCGCGGATTCCCGCCGCCTCCAGGCGAAACCGCAGCCAATCCGGCGACGGGCCAAGGCGGATCGCTTTTACCGCCTGCGCCGAATAACGCTGGCAGGCGCGCGGGCTTTGAATCTCGACTTTGACGGGGGCGGGCGCGGCGGCTTTTTGCGCCGCCGCTTTGCGGGCCTGCGGCTTCGGCCGGCCGGCCTTCAGCGCGGCGATCTCGCGCGCGATGCCAATCACGCCCAGGCAGTCGCCGCGGTTGGGCGTTACGCCGAGCTCGAAGATCCAATCCTCGCTGCCGTCCGGCGCGCGCGCCGGCACGAGCGATTCGACCTCGAGGCCGGCCATCGTGAGCGTCTCGGCCAGCTTTTCGGGAGCGTCGCGGAAGTCGACGAACTCCTTCAGCCAATTGAGGGTGAGCTTCATCGTCAGAAGCTCGGGAACTGCCGCAAAAAGCGCAGGTCGTTTTGGAAGAAAAGCCGGATGTCTTCGACGCCGTACTTGAGCATCGCGATGCGCTCGACGCCCATGCCGAAGGCGAAGCCGGAGACTTTCTCCGGATCGTAGCCGACGAAACGGAAGACTTCGGGATCGATCATGCCGGAGCCCAGAATTTCGAGCCACCCCGTCCCCTTGCAGACGCGGCACGGCTGCGAGTTGCGCAGTGCGCCTTTGCCGTCGCAGATCACGCAGCCGATATCGACCTCGGCGCTCGGCTCGGTGAAGGGGAAGAAGCTCGGGCGGAAGCGCACGCGCGCGTCGGAGCTGAAGAGCTGCCTCAGCACGTGCGTGAGCACGCCTTTCAAGTCGGTAAAGGCGATGCCTCGGTCGACCATGAAACCTTCGACCTGATGGAACATCGGCGAGTGCGTCGCGTCGTCGTCGTGGCGGTAGACGGCGCCGGGAACGATGATCTGGAGCGGCGGCTTGCGGCTCTCCATGACATGGATCTGCACGGGCGAGGTGTGCGTGCGCAGGAGTCGCTCGGCGTCGACAAAGAACGTGTCCTGCATGTCGCGCGCCGGGTGCTCCTTCGGCATGTTGAGCGCTTCGAAGTTGTGGTAGTCGTCCTCGATGTCGGGCCCGCGCGCGATCTCGAAGCCCATCGCCGAAAAAACATCGACGATCTCGTTCATCACCATCGTCAAAGGATGGATACGGCCGCGCGCGCGCCGCGTGCCGGGCAGCGTGATGTCGACGCGCTCCTCGGCGAGCGCCTGGGACCGTTTTTCGCTTTTCAGCGATTGAAGAGACGCCTCGATGCGCTCTTCGATGAAGGCGCGCAGCCGATTGAGTTCTTCGCCGCGCTGCGGGCGCTCTTCAGGCGCGACGTCCTTCAGGCCGCGCAGCAGCCCGGTGACGGTCCCCTTGCGCCCAAGGTATTCGACGCGAAGCTGTTCGACCTCGGCCTCGGAGGCCGACCGGCCAAGACGGTCGGCGACCTCCTCTCTGAGGCGATCGAGCGATTCGTTCATGCGGACGGAATTTAAGCCGTCAGATGGGACTTGGCGAGCTCGGCAATGCGGCCGAATGCGGGCGCGTCGGCGACGGCGATGTCGGCGAGGATCTTGCGGTCCAGCTCCACTCCGGCCTGCTTGAGGCCGCGGATCAACTGGCTATACGAGAGGCCCGAGAGGCGCGCCCCGGCATTGATCCGCGTAATCCACAGCGTGCGGAACTCGCGCCGCCGCACCCGGCGGTCTCTGTAAGCGAAGGCGAGGCCGCGCTCGACGGTCTCCCGCGCCATGCGGTAGAGCTTGCGCCGCCCTCCGACGTAGCCTTTCGCCAGCTTCATGATCTTCTTCCGCCGGCGTCTTGTTTTACTTCCCCCTTTGGCTCTAGGCACTGAAGTGCTCCTTCCTAATAAGGCGTGAGGCGAGAGGCGTAAGGCGTGAGTAGGAATCTGTTCCCATCTCTCGCCTACCGCCTAACGCCTAACGCCTATAGATACGGTACCAGCTTGCGGATGTTTTTCTGCTCGGCCTCGGAAACGAGCGCGCCCTGGCGCAGGTTCCGCTTACGCTTCTTTCCCTTCGACGACAGCAGATGCCCCTTGAAGCCTTTGTTGCGCTTGATCTTCCCTGTGCCGGTGACGCGGAATCTTTTCATCGCGCCGCGGCTGCTTTTGATCTTCGGCATTTCGTCTCCTTGTTCGTTAGGCCTGCTGCTTTGGCACGAGCAGCATCGCCATGTTTCTTCCTTCCAGCCGCGGCGGGATGTCGAGCTTGGCGATGTCCTGCACCTGGCCGACAACGGAATTGAGCATATTTCTCCCCAGCTCGGGGTGCGTTATCTCGCGGCCGCGAAACAGCACCGATACTTTCACCCGCTGTCCGCGCTCGATGAAGCGGCGGATGTTTTTCACCTTGTACACAAGATCGTGGCGGTCGGTGCGCGATCCCATCTTGACCTCTTTGATGGAAACCAACGTCTTCTTTCCGCTGCCCGCCGATTTCTTTTTCTGCTGATAGCGGAATTTCCCGTAGTCCATCATGCGGCAGACCGGCGGCTGGGCCTCCGGCGCCACTTCGACCAAATCGACGCCGAGGCTCTCGACTTGCTTCAGCGCTTCGTAAAGCGACATCACGCCCAGCTGGCTGCCGTCCACGCCGATGACGCGGACGTCGCGGGCGCGAATCTGATGGTTGATTCTCGCTTCTCTAGCTATAAGCCACCCCCTCGGTTTTGGAATTTCAGGTTTTCAGTTTCCGGTTTCAAGTCAAGCCGGGCGCTCTTGCGTTGCCTGCGCGACCTCCGTTTTTAGCATTTCCATGAATTCTTTTACAGGGGTGGCTTTGAGATTTTCGCCGCCCCGTCGGCGCGGGGCGACCGTCCCTTCTTTGACCTCGCGGTCGCCTATGACGATCGCGTAGGGCACCTTTTCCAGCTGAGCCTCGCGGATTTTGTAGCCGAGCTTCTCGTTCCGGTCGTCGAGCTCCGCGCGCCAGCCCGCGGCGATGAGCTCTTCGTAGACGCCGCGGGCGTAATCCTTCTGCGCGTCGGTCACGGTCAAGATTTTGACCTGGACCGGCGCGAGCCAGAGCGGAAAGGCCCCGGCGCAATGCTCGATCAAGATGCCCATGAAGCGCTCGATCGATCCCAGCAGCGCGCGGTGAATCATGACCGGCCGGTGCTCCGCGCCGTCGGGCGCGACATAGCTCAGGTCGAAGCGCTCCGGCATCTGGAAATCGAGCTGGATGGTCGCGAGCTGCCAGCCGCGGCGCAGCGCATCGAAGACCTCGAAATCGATCTTCGGCCCGTAAAAAGCTCCGTCGCCGGGATTGAGCTTATACTCGATCCCCTCGCGCTTGAGCGACTGCGCGAGCGCGTCCTCGGCGTGCGCCCAGACGTCGAGGCTGCCCAAATATTTTTCCGGCCGGGTCGAAAGCTTCACCTGCATCTCGTTGAAGTCGAAGGTGCGGTAGACCTCGCGCAGCATTTTGAGCAGCGCGGTCATCTCCGCCTCGATCTGATCCGGCGCGCAGAAGATATGCGCGTCGTCCTGCGAGAACGAGCGGACGCGGGTGAGCCCGGCGGTGACGCCGGACTTCTCGTAGCGATGCAGCCGGCCGAAGTCCGCGTAGCGGAGCGGCAGGTCGCGGTACGAGCGCTTCTTCGAGGCGTAAATGTAGGTGTGCCCCGGACAGTTCATCGGCTTCACGCCGAACTCGCGGTCATCGATGCGGGTGAAATACATGCCGTCGCGGAAGTGGTCGTAATGGCCGGAGCGGTGCCACAGCTCGACGTCGAAAATCTGCGGCGTGATGACTTCCTGATAGCCGTAGCGCGCGTACAGGCGGCGCATGTAGGCGATCAGGCCGTTATAAACCGCCGCGCCTTTCGGATGAAAGAACGGGCTCGCCGGCGCGACCGGATGAAAGCTGAAGAGATCGAGCTCGCGGCCGAGCCGCCGATGGTCGCGGTTTTTGGCCTCTTCGAGCAGCTTGAGATAATCCTTGAGCGCGCTCTCGGTCGGCCACGAGGTGCCGTAAATCCGCTGCAGCATCTCGTTCTTCTCATCGCCGCGCCAGTACGCGCCGGCGACGCCGGTGAGCTTGAACGCCTTGAGGACGCTGGTGGACGGCACGTGGGGGCCGCGGCAGAGATCGACCCAATCGCCCTGCCGGTAGAGCGAGACGGTCTCTTCCGGGATGTCTTTCAGGATCTCGACCTTGTAGTCCTCGCCCATGCGGCGAAAAAGCTCGATGGCGGCCGCGCGCGGCATCTCTTCGCGGGTGACTTTCAAGTCTTTCGCCGCGATTTCGCGCATGCGCGCTTCGATCTTTTCGAGCTCCTCGGGTGAGAAGGCTTTGTCGCGCTTGAAATCGTAATAAAAGCCGTGCTCGATCGTCGGGCCGATCGTCACCTGCGTTCCCGGATAGAGACTCTGCACCGCCTGCGCCATGAGATGTGCGGTCGAATGCCGTAGAATGTCGATGCCGTCCTCGCTGTTAAGACGGATCCAGTCGAGCGCGCAGTCGCGGTCCAGCGGCCGCGAAAGATCGACGGCAGCGCCGTCCACTCTTGCGGCGATCACGTCTCCATCGACGCCGGCGCGCGACGCGACGTCGCGCACGGGGGCGCCGCGGTCGACCTCGACCGTTTTAGCACCCGGCAGCGTGACTCGTACCTTTTCCAAGACTAATACCTGACTTCAGCCTTCGACTTTGAAGGAGATGGTAGGCACGGGCGGGATTGAACCGCCGACCTCTTCCGTGTCAAGGAAGCGCTCTCCCACTGAGCTACGTGCCTATAAAAATACCAAAGGATGAAGGCGGGAGCCGGAAAGACCGTCCGTCGTCTCCCATTCTTCATCCTTTATTTACTTTGCGAAGTACTCGCGCAAGCGTCTGATTTAATTATCAATTTGTCCAGAGGATGTCAACCAATGGTGACCCGGTTCTGGAGCCACAAGAGGCCGCGATAGAGGTAATGCACGCCGGAGATGACGGTCGCCGCGGCCGTGAAATAAAAAAGGATGTCGTCGGCCCACGGGGTGAGAATCTCGGCGTTCACGAGTATCACCAGCACGACCGCGATCGTGAGGAGCTGAAGCGCTGTGCTGAGCTTTCCCATCAGCGACGGCTGGACCTCGATCCGTTCATCGACGAGGAAGGAGACGAAGACGAAGCCGGCCAGTATGACGACGTCGCGGCTAACGACCAGGACGGCGAGCCAGAGCGGCAGTGCGCCCATTATGCCGAGCATGATGAAAGAGCTCGTCAGCAGCAGCTTGTCCGCGATCGGGTCGAGATGCGCGCCGAGCGAGGTCTTTTGGTTCATGCGCCGCGCGATGAAGCCGTCCAGCGCGTCGGTGACGCCGCCGAGGATGAAAACGAGGAGCGCATCGAGGTACAGGTGCGACGCGAGCAGCACGAGAAAAAAAGGGATGGCGACGATCCGGACGAGCGTCAGGAAGTTCGGCAGGTTCAGCATGGCACAGACAGAGACAGGGATAGAGATCGGAAATGCGCGAATTTAACGCGTGCCGTTTCCATTGGGATTTTTTCGTTTCCAGTTTTTCTCTGTCTCTGTCCCTATCTCTGTCTCTCCCAGCCATTTTTTCATCCGTCCGGCGAGCTTCGGGCTCGAGAGGGCGGTGACGTGTATGGCGTCGGCCTCGTATTTCTCTTCGAGTATACGCGCCTCGCGTTTCAGCCACGAGAGCAGCGCGCCCTGCGAAGGCGCAAAGACGAACTCGCGCCGCACTTTGCCGGCGTCGAGCGTTCGCGCAATCGCCTCAACCAGGGCGTCGAGCCCCTCGCCCGTTAGTGCGGAGACGCGGCATACGGCGCGCGCGCCGTTTCCGCCGGCATGCGCATAAGTGCGATCGGGCAATGCGTCGATTTTGTTCTGCACCACGATGTACGGCGTGTCGCCGGCGCCGATGTCATGGAGCACGGCGTCGACCACCGCGCCCTGCTCCTCATGCAGCGGATGCGTCACGTCGACGACGCGCAGCAGGAGATCGGCCGTGCGCACCTCTTCGAGCGTGCTCTTGAACGCCTCTATGAGCGAATGGGGAATCTTATTGATGAAGCCGACGGTATCGGCAAGCATCACGTTCTCGCCGCCCGGCAGGCGGAGCGCGCGTATGGTCGGATCGAGCGTCGCGAACAGCTTGTCCTCGACGGCAACCCCGGCGTGCGTCAGCGCGTTCATGAGCGTCGATTTACCCGAATTCGTATAACCGACGAGCGCGACCGTGGCGTACGGCACTTCGAGTCGCTCGTGCCGCTGGATCGTACGAGTCTTCTCGACTGTGGCGAGGCGCTGCTTCAGCTTTCCGATCCGCTCACGGATGCGCCGGCGATCGACTTCGAGCTGCGTCTCGCCGGGGCCGCGCGTGCCGATGCCGCCGCCCAGGCGCGACAGGTGCGTCCATTGGCGCGTCAGACGCGGGCGCATGTATTCGAGCTGAGCCAGCTCGACCTGGAGCTTGCCTTCGTTGCTGCGCGCGCGCTGGGCGAAGATATCGAGGATCAGCTGGCTGCGGTCGATGACGCGGAGCTCGAACGCGCTCTCGAGATTGCGCTGCTGCGCGGGCGTTAAATCTTCGTCGAAAATGACCAGGTCGGGCTTCGTTTCCTTGACGGCCGCGCGGATCTCCTCGACCTTGCCGCTGCCGATGAGCGTCGCGGGCGAGATCTTTCTCAGCGGCTGGAAAAATCTCCCGACGACCTCCGCGCCGGCGCTCTCGGCCAGCTTTTGCAGCTCGTCGAGATCGTCGTCGAGCGCCGTATGCGATGTGCGCGCCGGCAGCTCCGCGCCGACGAGAAGCACGCGCTCGCGGAACCCTTTCAGCTGCGGGTAAATGCGTTTCAAGGTGAGCCGGGGGAGAAGCTAACGCGGTCGCCGAAGAGCCGCTCACAGGTTTCAAGCAGCTCGGCGTTCGAAGAGACGCGGAGATCGTCCGCCTCGATGATCGCCTCGCTCTGGTCGGGCGAGAAAAAATGCAGCGATACCGGCGAAGCCCCCGGATGGCGGCGCAGCGTCTCGTGCAGCTGCGCCAACTCGTCGGGGGTAAAGGCCGCACCGCGGAGATAAACGTGCACGCGTCCTCCGTTATCTTTTTTCCGCGCCGGCGGGAGGCGCTGCGACGCCTCTTCCAGCGGGATGATCTCGTTCGCGATGATCTGCACGCGCTCTTCCCCGATGTCCATTTTTCCGGCGACCAGGATGGGATCGTCCGAGACCAGCCTCTCGCCGCACCGCTTGTAGGTCTCCGGCCAGACAATCACTTCGATAAAGCCGGTTTTGTCTTCGAGCTGAAAGCTTGCGTAGCGGTCGCCCTTTTTCGTGTTCTTGAGGCGCATCGCCGTGACCACGCCGCCGGCTTTGACTTCGCCGGGCGCCGCGCGCTCCTTCATCTCGGCGATGGAGCCCGAAGTGAGCCGCGCCAAGCGCCCCTCGTATTTATCCAGGGGATGTCCGGTGATGTAGAATCCAAGCGACTCTTTTTCGTGTGCCAGCTTCTGCTGCTGCGTCCAGTCCTCGGCGTCCGGGTAGTTGTCATGAAAGCCGTTCGCGCCGGCGAAACCGGAAGATGACCCGCCGGAGAGCCCGAACAGATCGATCTGGTTGCTTTCGCGGTTTTTCTGATGCGCCTGACCAATGCGCATCGCCTCGTCGAGCGCCGCAAGCATGCGCGCGCGCGCGGTTCCGGTCGAATCGAACGCGCCGCATTTGATCAGGCTTTCGAGCACGCGGCGGTTGACGGCCGTGAGATCGACGCGGCGGCAGAAATCGAAGATCGAATTGAACGCGCCTTCTTCGGCGCGGCTCTGGAGGATGACTTCCACGGCTTTTTCGCCGACATTTTTGACCGCGGCGAGGCCGAAGCGGATTTTCTCGCCGACGGGGGTGAAGTCCGCGCTGCTCTCGTTGATGTCGGGCGGCAGGACCTCGATATTCTTCTCGCGGCACTCGGCGAGGTTCTTGATCACTTTATCCGTGTCGCCCATCTCGGAGGTAAGCAGGCCGGCCATGAATTCGACCGGATAGTGCGTCTTCAAAAAAGCGGTCTGATACGAGACGAGCGCGTAGGCGGCGGAGTGGGACTTGTTGAAGCCGTAGCGCGCGAAGGTCTCCATCTGGTCGAATATCTCGCCGGCCTTGTCCGCATCGATCTTGTTCTTGACCGCGCCCTCGACGAAGCGCTCGCGCTGCTTGGCCATCTCTTCGGGATCTTTCTTTCCCATCGCGCGCCGGAGAATATCGGCCTCGCCCATGCTGTAGCCGGCGAGGACGCGCGCGATCTGCATGACCTGCTCCTGGTAGACGATAACGCCGTGGGTATCCTTCAGCGTTTCTTGCAGCCGCGGATGCAGATATTTGATCTGCTCGCGGCCGTGCTTGCGCTGGATGTACTGCTCCGCCATGCCGCTGTCGAGCGGTCCGGGGCGGAAAAGCGCGAGGATGGCGACCAGATCTTCGAAGCAACTCGGGCGGATCTTGACCGTCATCTCGCGGATGCCCGTGCTTTCCAGCTGGAAGATGCCGGTCGTCGCGCCGGAGCAGAAGAGCTTGTAGGTTTGCTTGTCGTCGAGCGGCAGGTTGTTCAAATCGACGGTCACGCCTTTGCTCTTCTCGATCAGCTTCACGCAGTCATGCAGCAGCGTGAGCGTCTTCAAGCCCAGAAAATCGAACTTGATGAGGCCGATCTTCTCGACGCAGGACATGTCGAACTGCGTGACGATGCCGCCCTCTTTATCGACGTAGAGCGGCAGATACTCGACCAGCGGCAGATTGGACAGCACGACGCCCGCGGCGTGCGTAGAAGAGTGGCGCGTGAGCCCTTCGAGGCGCATCGCATGATCGATCAAGCTCTTCACGCGGGCGTCGCTCTTCATCAGCGCGGCCAGGCGCGGCTCCATCTTGATCGATTCGCCGAGCGAGTAGTCGAAGCCCTGCTTCGGCGCCGGGATGAGCTTCGCGATCGCGTCGGTCTCGGCGAAGGTAAAGCCCAGCGCGCGGCCGACGTCCTTGATCGCCGCCTTCGCCTTGAGCGTGCCGAAAGTGGCGATCTGCGCGACTTTATCGGCGCCGTACTTTTCCTTGACGTAGCGGATGACCTGATCGCGTCCGCGGATGCAGAAATCGACGTCGATATCGGGCATCGATTTGCGCTCGGGATTGAGGAAGCGCTCGAACAGCAGGCCGTGGCGTATCGGATCGAGATCGGTGATCTTGAGCGCGTAAGCGACGAGGCTCCCGGCGGCCGAGCCGCGGCCCGGGCCGACGGGGATGCCGTTGTCCTTTGCGTAATTGATGAAGTCGGCGACGATCAGGAAATAGCCGGAGAACTGCATCCCCTTGATGACGCCGAGCTCGTAGTCGAGCCGCTCGTCGTAGAGCTTGAGCCGCTTATCGTGTTCCTCGCCCGGCGCGAGCTCGAAATTCGCCATGCGTTCGGCCAGGCCGCGACGAGCCAGCTCGTCGAGGTAATCGTCCAGGCTCTTCTCTTTGGGCGCCTCGAAATGCGGGAAATGATAATGACCGAACTGGAGCTCGAGGTTGCACCGATCCGCGATTTCAACGGTGCGCTCGACCGCCCCGGGGCTGTAATCGAAACCCTGGCGCATCAGCTCCGCCGATTTGACGAACAACTCGTCGGTGTGCATCTTGAGCCGGTTCTCGTCCATCACCGTCTTGCCGGTTTGGACGCAGAGCAGCACGTCGTGCGCCGCGGCATCGTCGCGCTCGCCGTAATGGCAGTCGTTGGTCGCTACGACCGGCAGCGACAATTCCTTGCCCAGCTCGACGATCAGCCGGTTGACCTTTTCCTGCTCCGGCAGCTTGTTGTCCTGGATTTCGAGATAGTAGCGGTCGCCGAAAATCCGCTCGTAGCTTTGCGCCGCCTCTTTCGCTTTCTCCACGTTCCCCGCGTTCAGCGCATATGAGACCTCGCCCTGGAGGCACGCGCTCAGCGCAATGAGCCCGCGGTTGTGCTCCTGGAGCACTTCTTTGTCGATGCGCGGCTTATAATAAAAACCCTCCATGAAGCCGATGGTTACGAGCTTGCAGAGATTTTTGTACCCCTCCAAGTTCATCGCGAGGAGAATCAGGTGGTTGTTGTACTCCTTGTTGCCCTTGTCGACGCCCTTGCGCTCGAAGCGGCTCGTCGGCGCCACGTAGATTTCACAGCCGATAATCGGTTTGACGCCCTTTTTGGACGCCTCGAGGTAGAACTCGATCGCGCCGAACATGTTGCCGTGGTCGGTCATCGCCAGAGCGGGCTGTTTGAGCGCCTTTACGCGCTCGATCAACTCATCGACTTTGTTCGCGCCGTCCAGGAGGCTGTATTGCGTGTGGCAGTGGAGGTGAACGAACCGGGAATGCTCCATGGAATTAGATTTATTTCTTAGCACAAAGAGGTGCGACCGACAATTTAAAAACGTCCCACAACGGCGGCGAAAGTCCTGCGGACGGATTCAGCCGGAGAAGGTGCGGAAGAGCCGCCAGCGCCTGACGATCTCCTCCCAACGCGCGAGCGCCGCGAGATTTCCTTCCGGCGTGAGCAAGCGAACCATTCTCTCCCCTTCCTTCGGGTCGCCGACAACGTCCAGAACCTCCTGCCGGCCGAGCCGAAGCGAAGCGAGCGTGCGGCTGTCGAGCGGCACGGCGCGCATGTGCGCGAGGGCGTGATTGAGCGACACCAGCGGGACTTCTCCTTTGGAATTGGCCGTCTCGATGTCGTCGAGGCGGATGGCGCGCTCCACATCGAGGAGGCCGCAGGAAAGCCGCCTGAGCGCTTTCAGATGCGCGCCCGGTCCGAGAAACGTCCCCATGTCGGCGGCGAGCGTGCGGATGTAAGTGCCTTTCGAGCACGTGAGCTCGAAGCCGATCTCGGCGGATCCTTCGCGCCAGAGCCGCAGCGATTCGATCTTGATCTCGCGCGGGGCGCGCTCGACCGTCTCGCCCTTGCGCGCGAGGTCGTAGAGGCGGACACCGTCTTTCTTGAGCGCGGAGAACATCGGCGGCGTCTGCATGAGGCTGCCCGTGAACGCGGCGCGCAGCCGCTCCAGGTCGGCTTCGCCGAGCGGCGGCACCGGCCGGGACTCGATCACCTTGCCGGTGGAATCCTGGGTGTCGGTCTCGACGCCGA
>DATFWH010000141.1:0-9312 GCA_035259465.1 Binatia bacterium | reverse complement strand
GTCCTTAAATCCGGCGAACCTCGACTGCACGATCGATAGAGCCATGCCGATCGCGTTGGCCGCCGTCGACGGCGTAAAGGGTGCTCCCGCCGGGTTGCTGCTGTCGATCGTTGCGCCGCCGCGGGTAAAGCCTAGATCCGCGCCGAGCGCGCGCGCAAACGTCGGGGTGGTTTCTATAATATTCGATTCGATCAACACCTGCGGCGTGCGCGTGTCGAGCCGGCTGGCGATCTCGTTGGCATCGTCGACGCCGCGCTTGATGTCGCGCACCAAAATCGTGTTGCTGCGATCGTCCGGCAGGACCACGCCGCGCGGACTCAACACGGGCTTGATCTTGTCGACCAGCTCTTTGACCTTGGCATAATTGACGTTCAGGTACGCGGTCTGAAGCGGCTCGAGGCTCTCCTGCGCCTTCTGCGCCGCCAGCAGCGCGTCGCGCTCGGATTTCATCTGGTTCGCGGTCGAGATGCGCACGATGTTGCCCATCTGCTCTTTGCCGAGACCGTTGGTATCGACGAGGAGATCCATCGCCTGGTCCCACGGCACATCGACGAGCCGGACCGTGACGCGTTTGCGCACCTCGTCGGTGACGACGATGTTGAGGCCGCTTACTTCCGCGAGTAGACGAAAAACATTTTTGATGTCGGCGTCTTTAAAATCGAGCGAGATTTTCTGTCCCGTATAGACCTTCGGCCCTTTGACGGGACCGGCGGACGCTTTCGCCTCGGGGCCGGCGGCCGGCGGCGTAGCGGCGGCGATGGCCGCCAGCGCCGCTGTAGAATCGACGCGCCGCCCATTCTGTACCAAGCGAAAATCCTTTTTGGCGGAAGCTTGGGCATTCAGCGGGCCGACGACGACTTTCAAGCCTGTGGCGTCCGGCTCAATGACATAGGCCGGCGTCTCGGCCGCGGCTATTTCCATCACGAGGCGCAAATTGCCCGGCCCCGAGCTGAGTCGCAAAACACTGATCCAGCTCGTCTCGGCGCGGAAGGTGTCTACATCGGGCATGGCATTGGCGGGGCCAAACACGTCCAGCACGATGCGGGCCGGCTGCGTCAGAGAAAAATGGCGGTACTGGCTGACGGGCTCGGAAAAGCGGATCTTCAGCGTCGTTTGGCCTCGTTCTTCGCTTACCGAGAGATCCTGGACTCTGAACGCCTGCTCCTGGAGCGGCGATTCTTTGACGGTGAGCGGCTGGGCGGCCTGCTCACGGCGCGCCTCCTCGGCCGCGCGCGCGGCGCGCGGATCGGGCGCGGGCGGCTGTTCTTGCACCGCCGGCGCACAGCTTAAACCTCCGAGCAGCGCCAGCGCCGTCAAAGCCGGAGCGAGCGCGCCATGCCGGGAAAGTTGTCGGGTCGGTACAAACTTCATAGGGAGACTCCTTGAGCTTTTTCTTCCGCCGCTACTCCGAGACAATCCTCATGCTCACTTCCCGGTTTTTCCTCGCCCCGTAGAAGTCGATGAAGTTCTCCTCGATGACGACCTCGGCCGGTTTGATTTGTTTGATTTTGCCTTCGTTCGGGCCGATCGGCGTGCCGACCCGCACGATATAGCCGAGTCCGCTGGAGTCCTCGACCATCGCGCGCGGATCCTTGATATCCCACACCACGCCGACGAGGCTCAGCTGACCGATTTCAAAGCGCTCCAGCGGCGAGAGGTTCTCGCGCGGACGCCGCTTCGCCGCCGCTTTCATCGGCGCCTGAAACGGATCGCGTTTTCCCATGGGAGAGTAATGCGGCGTATCCGGGCGCTCGGTTTTTTCTGGGGCCCCGAACGGATCGGCTCCGGAGGACGGCACCGGTTGCACTGCGCCTTTGCCGAGCTTGTCGCGGAGCGTCGCCTTGAGGTCGTCGAACTTTTGACCGATCGCCGAAGGCGTCTGGTTGAATTTGTCCACCGCCTCTTTCGTCTTCTGCGACGGCAGAGCTTCTTCCGAGATGCCGGCGCTCGCGAACGCGAGGACGGCAATCAATGTCAACGCGATCGTCCCGAGCTTCATCATTTCTTCGCCTTTTCCTTGGCGGCTTTTTCGGCGGCGATCTTGGCGCGCTCCGCCTCCGAAAGGAAACGGAACGTGGTCACGAGCGCCGTCGTGTCCACGATGGCCTGATCGTCGTTCGGCTTGGAGTTCTTCATCTCGATATTGCTGATGTTGACGAGACGGTTGAGCCGACCGACTTCGTCGAAGAAGCCGACGAGGTTGTGGAATCCGCCGCGCACCGTAACGTCCACGGGAATCTCGGAATAAAAATCTTGGGGATTTTCCGCCTTCGGACGGAACAACAGAATGTCAAGACCCGATTCGCGCGCTTTGTTCGAGATATTCGTCAATAGATCCGGGATCTCTTTCTGATCGGGAAGCTGCGCGACCGCCTCCTTCAGCCTGCCCTCGTATTCCGTCTTCATCGCGCGCAGCTTCGGCAGGTCCGCCACCAGAGCTCTCTTCTTGTCGCGCTCGGCGCGGGCGGTGCTGGCGCTCTGCTCGAGATCGGCGATCTGCACCGAAAACCGGTCGTAGATGAACAAGTAGTCGAAGACAAAAAGAAGGGCGACGGCCCCGGCCAGGATGCCGAGCTTTTGCTGACGCGGCAGCGCGAAAAGGCGTTCGAGTAACCCGCTCATGGCTTTGCTACCTTTCCGTCCGCGGAGGCCGGCGTGGCGGCCGCTTTCGCCTTCTGCTCAGGCTGCGGCTGGTACAGCAGCTGTGAGCGCACGGAGAACTTTTTCAGCGCGAGCTTATCCTGCTGCGTCTGCGCGGCTTCGACGAGCTCGACGTCCCTGAAATACTGCGTCCCCTGGAGCGCCTTCAAAAAATCCGCGACCGTCTGGTTGTCGATAGCCATCCCGTTGAGCGTCAGATTGCCCCCGTTTTCCTTGAATTCCGTAACCCAGAGCCGCTCCGGCGCGGATGCCGAAAGGCTCTCCATGACGCGCACCGGGCCGACCTTTTTCTTGCTAAGATTTTCGATGACGGTGACTTTTTGCTTGAGCGAGGCGATCGTCTTCTGCAGCTGGGCAACTTCCTGGGCGCCGCCTTCGATCGAAGCGATCTCGGCGCGGAGGCTCGATACCTCGCGCTGGAGCATCGTCGTGCGGAAAAATTGATACAAAAACACCGCGAGGCACAACGCGAGTGCGGTCCCGACTCCGAGGACGGTGACGACGACGTCCTGGCGGCGGCCGAGCTCGGCCTCGATCTCGCGCGACGAGAGCAGGTTGATGCGGATCATTTGTCTCCAGGCCTCCTGATGGCGAGCCCGGCGCCCACGGCGAGCGTCGAAGCCGATTCGACCAGGCCGTCCATATCGATGCCGCGGGCTATGTTGAAGCCGCGGAAAGGATCGATAAACTCCACCTCGACTCCCAGCTTTTCGCCGATGGCGCGGGCGAGCCCGGGCGTCTTGGCGCTGCCGCCGCTCAGATAAATCTTGTGAATGCCGCCTTCATCGGCCATGTGGCGGTAGAGGCTCAAGGTCCGGCTGATCTCCGACGCGAGGTAGTCCGCGGTCGGCTTGAGCAAGCTTTCGACCTCGGCCTGTTTTTTCGAGTCGGAGCCGACGCCGATTTTAAGCGCTTCGGCCTGATCGTAGGAAAGCTGCAGCGCGTGGACCAGTGCTTCGGTGAACGATTCGCCGCCGACCGGAAGGTCACCGGTAAAAGCGGATACGCCGTGCTTGAGGACGTTGATGCTCGTGTAGCGCGCGCCGATATGAATGAGGCCGACGATGCCGCTGGTCTCGAGCTCGTAGTTGATCTCGAACATGTTCTCCATCGCGAAATAATCGACGTCGACCATGGCAGGCACAAGCTCAGCGTCCTTAATCGCCTGCGTATAGCTGTTTATGATGTCTTTTTTCACCGCGACGAGCACTATGTCGACCTTGTCGCTGTTTTCGACGTAGTCGAGCGCCTGGTAGTCGAGGTTGACGTTCTCGAGCGTATCGGGGATCAGTTGGCTTGCCTGGAATTCGACGTTCGCGTCGAGTTCTTGATCGCTCTGCACGGGCAGCTGAATTTTCTTGATGATGGCGACGCGTCCGGGAACCGAGGCGATCACCTGCTTCCCGCGCATGCCGTGATTCTTCACGAGGTTCTGAATCGCCTTCACCACGGCAGCCTGATCGGCGACCATGTTGTTTTGAATCGCCATCGCCGGGAGCGGCTCGATTCCCGTATTAAGGAGGCGATAGCCGCTCTTCTCAACCTCGACCTCGACCATTTTGATCGAGCTCGATCCGATATCGAGAGCGACATAGCCTTCGTTCCGGCGAAACGGATTAATGGACGAGAAGTCCACGCTCTTTAAAACGTCTGTAATGGCCATGGCTATTGGCTGAACACCTTGTTTTTGTGCGCGAGCTTGACGCCGAGCGCCTGGAGGATCTTTCTTTTCGTGGCGACGCGGCAGCTCATCCCTTTTTCAATACGATCAATGGTCAGGGGGGATATTCCCGCTAAGCGCGCGAGTTCGGCTTTGCTGAGCATCTTGGATTCTCGAATCTTTCGCAGGTTGTTCTGTTCCATCCACCTATCCGTCGATAAGAATTGCGTTTTGGGCCGCCATTGTGGAACAACCGCGATCACGTTGTCAAACTCAATTATATTTAATTAAGTTAAATTATATTAAATTACGCACCGTTCTTGCGTCATGCTGCAATTGTAGCTTTCGGGTAAAGCAAGAAACATGCTAAATTGCCAATGCGGAATTAAACGAGCCTTTGTAAGGGTTTTTCAGTAATCGTTGGTCACGCCTTTACTGCATAAATTCGGAAAATGTACACTTTTTGTCACTTCGGTAGCCGGAAATAGTCGCTCCAAGCTGTGATTGCTTTTCCGCTTTTGAGCAGGTAATACACCGAAAATGCACAAGGGCCGGGCGTTCGCCGAGGTCATCATCCCATCGCCCTTGAAAGAGCCCCTCACTTACGAAGTTCCCGCAGAGCTCGATCTAAAGCCCGGCATGCGGGTCGTGGTCCCGGTTGGCCGCCGCCGCGTGACCGGTCTCGTCGCCGAACTGGCTTTCACGAGCAGGATCGAGCGCGTTAAAGCGATCCTGGACGCGCCCGACGGCCACCCCGTTATGGACGAGCCGCTGCTCCGGCTCGGACAGTGGATTGCCAAATATTACCTCAGCTCGATCGGCGAGGTTTTGGCGGCGATGATGCCCGCGCACCTGCGCGGCGAGAGCCGCCGGGTCGTGTCGGCGAACGAAGGCGACTTTGCGGTCGACGGCCTGGAGCGGGGAATCCTCGAAGAGCTCCGCCGCAATAAGGCCGCCATCGGCCTCAAGTCGCTGGCGCGGAAATTTCCCCGCGGCTTCTATCCGGCTCTCGAGGCGCTGGCGCGCATCGGAGCGGTGGAAGTCCGCGAGCGGGCTCGCCGGCTGAGAAAGAAGCCGACGGCTGCGGAGAAAACGCCCGCGGCCGTCCTGACGCTCACCAGTGAACAGCAGGCGGCATACGAAGCCATCGAAGCCAGCCTCGCCGGCGGCGGCTTCAAGCCGTTTCTACTATATGGAGTCACGGGCAGCGGCAAAACCGAAGTCTATCTGCGCGCGATGGAGCGGACGCGCGCGGCCGGCAAACGCAGCCTCATTCTGGTTCCGGAAATCTCTCTGACCCCGCAGCTGCTCGATCGCTTGCAGGGGCGGTTTCCCGGAAAGGTCGGCGTGCTTCACAGCGCGCTCACCGCGGGCGAGCGATGGGAGGAATGGTGGCGCATCATACGCGGCGAGGTAGATGTGGTCGTCGGCGCGCGCTCGGCGATTTTCGCGCCGGTGCCGGCTCTCGGGCTGATCGTCGTCGACGAAGAGCACGACTCCTCGTATAAGCAAGAGGAAGGCCTCCGTTACAATGCGAGAGACGTTGCCGTCGTCCGCGCCAAGTTGCTCGATTGCCCGGTGGTGCTGGGATCGGCGACGCCGGCGATCGAAAGCTACGAGAACTCCCGCGCCGGCCGTTATACGCTGCTGGAGCTGAAGCGGCGCGTCGAACGCCGGTCGCTGCCGGCCGTCGAGACCGTGGATCTGCGGGAGGTCTGGAGCGCCGCGAACAGCGATAAACCGCAGCTTCTCTCGCCCCTGGTGACCCAGGCGCTGCGCGAAAACCTGGCGCGACAGCGTCAAAGCCTCGTCTTTTTAAACCGCCGTGGCTTTGCGAATTTTCTCCAGTGCCGTTTGTGCGGCTTCGTTCTCCGCTGCGCTCATTGCAGCGTGACGCTCACCTTTCATAAGGGCGAAGGAATCTTGCTGTGTCACCATTGCGGCTGGCGGCAGCCTGCTCCCGAGGCATGCCCGCACTGCGGCCATCCGGCATTTCTTCCCGTCGGCTTCGGCACCGAGCAGCTGGAGCAAGAACTCGCCGAGATTCTTCCCGACGCGCGCATCGCGCGCATGGACCGGGATACGACGGTCAAGCGCGGCTCGCAGGAAAAGCTCATCCGGCAGTGGCAGCGCGGGGAGATCGACGTGCTCGTCGGCACCCAGATGATCACGAAAGGCCACGATGTTTCGGGCGTTACGCTGGTCGGCGCCGTCCTCGCCGATCTGTCTTTGAACCTGCCGGACTTCCGCGCCGCCGAGCGCACGTTTCAGCTTTTGAGCCAGGTCGCAGGCCGGGCCGGCCGCGGCGACGAGCCGGGACGGGTCATCGTCCAGACCTACAATCCCGAGCATTACGCGCTGCGCCATGTCCCCACGCACGATTATCCGGCGTTCTTCGCCGAAGAGCTCGATTTTCGCCGCGCGCTCGAGTACCCGCCTTTCAGCCGGCTCGTGCACCTGCGGCTCGAAGGCGCTCAGGCGGGCGCGATCGAGAAGCAAGCTAAGCTCCTGGGCGAATGGCTTCGCGATCAATGCCGTCGAAGCACATCGAGCTATGCCGCCATCGAGGTGCTCGGCCCCGCGCCGGCGCCGATCATGAAGCTCCGCGGCCGTTTCCGCTGGCAGATTTTGCTCAAGGGAAAAAAAGGTTCCGCGCTGTTGGCGCTCGCCGCGGCTGCGCAGGCGCGCGTGCCGCGCACGAGCCGCTGGCGTCTTCACGTTGATGTAGATCCTTACAGTATGTTATGAATATGAGTTGGCCATGGCGCTTCTCGAAATCCTTAAGTATCCCGATCCCCTGCTGAAGCAGGTCGCGAAGCCGGTGACGAGCGTCACCGCCGCAACCGTGCGCCTGATCGAGGATATGGTGGAAACGATGTACGCGGCGCCCGGCGTGGGCCTCGCCGCGCCCCAAGTCGGCGTCTCCAAGCGCATCATCGTGCTCGATATCGATCACGATAACCCCGGCAAGAACCTGCTGAAGCTGATCAACCCCGAGATTCGTCGGAGCGAAGGCGAGGTGCTGTGGGAGGAAGGCTGTCTCAGCGTCCTCGATTTCACGGTCGAGATCAAGCGCGCCGCGCGCGTCGAGCTCAAGGCGCTCGATGAAAAGGAAAAAGAGATTTCGCTCGATGCCGAAGGGCTCCTTGCCGTCGCGCTGCAGCACGAGATCGATCATCTTAACGGCAAGCTCATCCTCGACCGCGTGAGCCGATTGAAGCGCGATCTCTATGCGCGGCGCCTTAAGAAGATGCTGCGCGGCGACAAGCCGCCGCCGGAAAATCCGCGCGTCATGATCTAGCCGGTCGCGAGCCGGCATCGCCAAACCTCCGTCTCGTCCACTCCGATGCGTATCGTCTTCATGGGCACGCCGCGCGTCGCCGCGCTTTCGCTCCAAAGGCTGTTGAATTCACCGCACGCCGTCGCCGGCGTCGTGACGCAGCCCGACCGTCCAGCCGGACGCGGCCAGAAGCCAGCTCCCTCACCCGTGCGCGCCGTCGCCGAAAAGCACGGCGTGGCTGTGCTCGCCCCCGAGAAAATCCGCGACCCCGCCTTTTTAGATGCGCTCACCGCTTGGTCGCCCGACGTGATCGTCGTCGTCGCCTACGGCCGCATCTTGCCGCGGCAAATTCTCGAGCTAGCCCCGCACGGTTGTCTCAACGTCCACTACTCGCTTCTTCCGAAGTACCGCGGCGCCGCGCCTGTCGCGTGGGCGGTCGTCAACGGCGAAGAAAAAAGCGGCGTCACGACCATGCACCTCGTCGAGAAGATGGACGCCGGGCCGATTCTCCTTCAGCGCGGGATCGCCTTGACCGCTGACGAAACGACGGCGTCGCTCCAGGAGAAGCTCGCGCCGCTCGGCGCCGACCTCCTGCTCGAAACGCTCGCCGGCATCGCCGCCGGAACGGTTACGCCCAAGACGCAGGATGAAGCGGCGGCGACTTACGCGCCGATGATCAAAAAGGAAGACGGCGTGATCGATTGGAGCCTGCCGGCGGCGGCGATCGAGCGCCGCGTCCGCGGCTTTGCGCCGTGGCCGACGGCTTACACGCACTTCGACGGCGCGCTGCTGAAAATCCATCGCGCGCGCGTCGTTGAAAGCGAAAAGGCGCCGCCGGGCGAAGTCGTCCGCGCGGATCGCTCGGGCTTGTGGGTCGCGGCCGGCGCAGGCGCGCTCGCCCTCGAAGAAGTCCAGCTCGAAAATCGCAAGCGCGTCAGCTCCGCGGAGTTCCTGAATGGCAGCCGCATCGAAAAAGGCGCACGCCTCGGCCCCGGCTAAGTCCAGCCGGACGATCTCGGCGAATATTCTTCACGCCGTCGAGACACGCCGAGCCTTCGCCGACATTCTGCTCGACCGCGCTTTCCAAACAAATCATCTTTCCGCCGCGGATCGCGCGCTCGCGACCGAGATCGTCTACGGCACGCTCCGCTGGCGCGGCCGGATCGACTGGGCGCTCGGTCTTTTGACGCGCAAGCCGTTGGAGGACATGGACGTCTATCTCAGAAACGTCCTGCGCATGACGCTCTATCAAATCCTGTTCCTCGACCGCGTGCCCGCGTACGCCGCGGTCAACGAAGCCGTCGAGCTGGCGAAGCACTACGGCGGCCGCGCCGCAGCCGGGCTCATCAACGCCATCGCGCGCGGCTCGCTGCGCGAGAAAGACCGGCTGGCCAACCTCGACGTCGACGGCGATCGCGTCCGGCGACTCGCTGTGATTTGGTCGCATCCCGAATGGCTGGTGAAGAAATGGCTGGGTTATTTCGGCGCAGAGGAGATCGAGGCCTTATTGAAGGCCGATAACGAGGAGCCGCCGCTGGTGGTAAGGGCGAACCGTCTGAAGGCGACGCGCTGGGAATTAATCGGAAAATTAAAAGAGGCGGGCCTCGAGGCCGAAGCGGCGCAGCGCGCAGCGCAGGCGATCCGAATCCGCGGCGGCGCATTCGTCGAGAAGCTGCCCGGTTTCGCAGAGGGACTGTTTCTCGTTCAGGGC
>DATFWH010000140.1:0-7174 GCA_035259465.1 Binatia bacterium | reverse complement strand
GATGACGATGATCTCGCGCTCGATGCCGTCGGTATATTGCGCGACGGCATCCATAACCTGGCGCCCGGTATGCGGCGGCGGAAAACGGATGTCGAGCACCGCCTCGGCGTGCGACGGGATGCGGTTCGGCACGCGGTTCTCGGTGCGGATCTGCGTCACGGCGCAGGTCGGATGCCAGCGATCGTCGCCGTGCTCAAGACTCGCGAAATGATTTCGAATGCGAGCGACCGCCGCGATGATGCGCTCCATCGGATTCTCGACCAGCCAGGGACGCGAGGCGTGCCCCGACGGGCCGTGCGCCGTGAGCCGCAAATGGAGAATCCCCTTCTCCTCGACGGCGATCTCGTGAATCGTGCCGGAGTCGGGGAGAATCGCGACGCCGCAGCGAAAGCCCGCCTTCTCGAATAGAAAGCGCGTGCCGTGGTTGCCGCCGTGCTCCTCATCGGAGGTGACCGCGAGACCGAGCGAGACGCCGGGGCTCCGCTCGTGCAAATCGCGGAAAATTCCGAGCAGGATCGCAAGCTCCCCTTTCATGTCGCCGCTGCCCGGGCCGTACACGCGGCCGTCGCGCACGAACGAGCGGTATTCCGTGCCTTCCGGACGCGCGACGACGTCGAGATGCGCGAGCAGCATCACCTCCGGGCGCTCGATGCCGGCCGGCAGGACCACCGCAGACGGGCTCCCTTCCTCGTTGAAGCGCCGCACCTCGACCGCGTCGCTCTCGGCGTGATTGACGACAAACTCCATGCAGCGCTCGATCTCGTCGGGCCGGTCGCGCGTGCTCGGGATAAGAATCAGGTCGCGCGCGAGCTCGACGAGGCGGCTTTTCAGGATTTCGCTTTTGCCGCTAGTCGCGGTCATAGCCCCATTCGACGGGCAGCTCGCTCCACGCGCGCGCGAGCAGGCCGCTGCAGACGGCGTGATTTTTTCCCAGGCAGAGAAACTGCCCCTTGGTGACTTTGCCGTCTTCGTCGACGTTGAAGTTGAAAGGAATAATGCCTTTTTCGACGCCGGGGCGGAAGAGCTCGCCCGCGCGCCCCATATGGTCGAGGAGCTGCGCGCCGTCGAGCGCGCTGCGGAACTGGATGTTGCGCATGTACCACGCGCCGCCGGGAAGAAAGCTTCGCGCAAGCACCGCCGGATAGGTCGCGCCCGTGACGCGCGCGTTGAGCTCGCAGATGATCGCCTCGGTCTTCCCCCTGCGGCGCACGACGAGGAAGTCGACGCTCGCGGTGCCGCGGTAGCCCTGCGCGTGCAGCCACGCGCCGGCGATGCCGGCTTGATGAAATAGGTCGTCGCTCAAGCCGGGGATCTCCACGGCGTACGGCGGCGGCGACTGGTTGCCCTCGTGCACGCTCTCGTCGGAGAGGATCTGCTCGGTCCAGTCGAAAAGGGATACCGTGTCGTCGTTCAAAAACATCTGCACGCTCGGCGAGCCGAGGCGCTCGATGCCGCGGCAGTCCTCGTCGATCCAGCCCTGCACCATGCACGGTCCCTCGAAGAAGAGATACTCCGGCGCGTCGGAAGGCTTGAAGCCGGCGATCGGCGACTTCACCATGCCGTAGCCGGACGCCCCGATCTGCGCCTTGATGACGGCTTTCTTGTAGCCCATCGCGCGGAGTTTCTCGAGGCACGGGGACACTTCCGCCGGGCTCGCGGCCATGATCGTGTCGAAGGCAGGCAGCTTCCGCTCGGCCTGATGCAGATGCAGCAGATATTTATTGTTGCCGTTTTTGCTGCCGGCGAGCGAGCTCACGGTCTTTTTCTTGAGCGCTGCCGCGAGACGAACGAGCGCGGCGTCGGTCACGTAGCCGTCGATCCACGCGGCGGGATGCTCCTTGAGTTCGGCGAGCATCGGATCGGCGGGCGCGCGCGCGTCGAGCTTGGCCGAGAGATCCTGATAGCGCCGATGGTCGAGGACTTCGAACGTCGGCAGCGAGAGCTTCAGGTCCCCGGAGAAATAATCGAGCAGGTTCGCTTCGGGCGGCGCCTCGAGGAGGATTTTATTCGGCCCGCCCTGGAACAGGGTATTCAAGATCGAGATGACGCGCCCGCCGTACGACTGCGCGCCGGCGATGCGCCGGACAAGCTCGGCCGCCTCGGCGTCGTTCTCGTAGAAGATCGAGCGCAGGTTGCAGAAAAAGAGAACGCTTCGATCCCAGAACGGCGGCAGTTCTCCGGTGACGATCCGAACGATGGGAGTCATTGATGCGCGCCGCGTCGGGGGAAGAAGCCGCGCGCCCGCTTTACGAGGAATGGGGCAGCGGCTCGCGGTAGTCGGCGTCGAGCGGGTCGCGCGTCCGGAGCCGCGCGTTCTCGACTTCGAGGTCGCGCACGCGATTCTCCAGCTCGGCGATCGTCTCGCGCGCGCGCCGCACTTCGTTATTCTTGCCGCGGATCGCGAACGACGACGAGACAGCGCGC
Organism: Binatia bacterium; assembly: GCA_035259465.1. Lineage (GTDB taxonomy): Bacteria > Desulfobacterota > Binatia > UBA9968 > UBA9968 > JAJPJQ01. The sequence continues at coordinate 4,750 of DATFWH010000140.1, read as the reverse complement.
GCGAGAAAGAGAATCCACCCGATGAAGAGGCCGATCAAGAGCGAGCCGATGACGACGAGGTAGAGCGGGACCTCTTCAATGGCGTATTCCGCCAAGCGGATCGTGACGGGGATCGTGTTCTGCGTCGCGAAGTAGCCGACGGCCGCGCCGAAAACAACGGCGATAAGAAGTGCCAGCATGATTGACTCCTTTCGTTAAGAGCCAACGTTCTTCACAGCATGGTAGAGCACGTGAGGAAAAAATCCAGAGCGTCCATCCTCAGTGTATTATGTTCAAGTATGTTATGAGAAGAAATCGGGTAAATACCCGATGTAACAATATTTTTGTTGAGTAAAATCAGGGACTTGACAGGGTCGGCGGCTGCCGGTCTGCTAGTGGTCAAGTAGTGTCCGGCCGTCAGAAGCCGATGCCGACGCCGACGCCGGGCGCCCTGGGGGGAAGGCGGTCGCGGTCGCGCTGGCGCTCATACTGTTCGTTGCGGCGCGCGATCTCGACTTCCTGCTCAATTTTTTTGCCGAGCCATTCGCCGTTGGCGATGAGCTGCGGCCATTCAAAATATTTTTTGTCGATCGCGTCGAGATCCTTCTCGATCTGCCCGCGGATCTCACGGTTCGGGTCCCAATAAACACCGTAGTAGGTGTTGTAAGTGAGATACTCAAGCCAGTCGTGGAATCCGCGCATGCCGGCCACGAGCTCCTTTAGCCCCGCGGCACGGTCGCCGCTCCGCGCGAGCGTGAGCCCGAGGTATATATGCGCGACGTAATCGTCCTTTTTTATCGACAGCGCGCGCTCGAGCGAGCGCCGTGCTTCGGGAAGCTTTCCGGTGGCGTACTGCGTCCGGCCGACGTAGGTCCAGATCCCTTCCGTAAACGGTCCCGATGCGTAGTAGTATTGCGGGTCCTTCTCCGCCGCCTGCTGAAAGCGGGCGAGCGCATCCTCGTAATTGTCGGCTAGCAGCGCTTGACGCGCGTCCTGTACTTGCGTCGCGGTTTGACAACCCGTGCATGCCAGAAGAACCGCCGTCGCGAGCGCCCACAAGTCGATGCGCATGGTTCGCATAAAGCAATCGCCGAAATCGGGGGACAAGCTAAAGCGTGCGCCCATAAATTAACCCTGTCAAGCGCGCGTAGACTTTCGGCGACTGGTTCGTATCAAGGTTTGAAAGCAGACCGCGGCCGCCCGCGCGATCCTGTCGGGGGCCGCAGGAATCGTGTATGATTCACAAGCATTATTCACACGAACGCGAGGACTGCGCGAAGCGATGGCGGTGGACTGGGCTGAAAAGGACGACGGCGACTTGCTCGCCCTCATTCAGACCGGCAGCCACCACGCATTCGGCGTTCTCGTGCGGCGGCACACCGAGCGCTTCTACCGGCTGGCATATCGTTACGTTCAGAACCGCGAGGCGGCCGAGGATATCGTGCAGGACGCGTTCTTGAAATTATGGGAGGAGCCGGGGCGCTGGCGGCCCGACCGCCACAGCAAGTTTACGACTTGGTTCTACACAGTCGTCGTAAACCTCTGCCTCGACTGGCGCAAGAAAAAGCGCCCGGTACAAATTCCGGAGGAAATGCCGCTGGTCGACGGGGGTTTGCGGCCCGAGGAGGCCGTTGCACGCGCGGAGGAGCAGCGCCGGCTGGAGGCGGGGATCGCGGCGCTGCCCGAGCGGCAGCGCGAGGCATTGAATCTGTGCTTCGCCGAAGGGCTCAGCAATCAGGAAGCCGCCGACATCATGCGAGTCAATCTGAAGGCGCTCCAGTCGCTCTTGATGCGCGCCAAAACGACGCTCCGGGAGCGGCTGAGCGAGTGAGGTGTTTATGAGCGAGATGAGCGACGAAAAGCTCGAGCAGATGCTGCGCGCGCGCCGCGTCGCGCCGCCGAGCTCCGATCTGGCGGAGCGGATTATTCTCAAGGCGCAAGCGACCCCGCAGAGCGAGGCCCTGCCGCTGGGGCAGTCGCTCCGGCGGCTTTTCGCTGAGTTTCACTTGCCGAAGCCCGCCTACGTGCTCGCCGGCACGCTGCTGCTGGGGTTTGCGTTGGGCTTCAACAATCCCTTCGACAAGACACCTGTCGACCGCGGCGGCTCGACCAGCGAGCAGGCCTTCCTGTACGTCGAGGAGGATACTTTATGAACCGGACTTTAAAGATCATCCTTCTCATCTCGCTCATCGCCAACGTGCTGCTGCTGGGCGTCGTTTTGGGTGCCGTGCCGCGCCGCCTCGAGGCGCGGCCGTCGTTCCGCGACCGCGTCAACGCCGACATCGAGAAGCTGCCGGAGCCCGCGCGGACCAGGATGCGCGAGAATATGGAACAGACGCGCAAGGCCGACGAGTCGACGTTCGCCGAAATCCGCCAGGCGCGCGAAGAGGCGCTGAAGATCATCGCCGCCGAGCCGTTCGACGAGGCGGCGTATGACCTACAAGTGAATAGAATTTCCGAATTGCGCCGCGGCATGTTCCAGCATATGTCCGACAACATCAAAGCGATCGTGAAGACGCTGCCTCCCGAGCAGCGTAAAGCGGTCGCCGACCTTTTCAGGCGCCCGCCGCCGGGGACCTCCTAAGGGTCTGATATAGATATCCCCTTTAAAGCGCCGGAATTCCGGCGCTTTTTTTTGGCCTATGACGACGGAGACTTCACAGTCGCCGCTCGTATAAAAGGACATGAGAACACCGTTACTGCATCCTTACGTCGCTGAAATTAAAAGACACCGGATTTTTATCGGACTGGCCGTAGTGCTTATGATTATCGCCGGCGGCTGGTACTGGTACGGACGCTCGGCGCGCAGCTCCGGCCGCGATAGACTGATTCCGGTCCTGGTCACACACGGTACCGTCGAGGACGTCGTCACGGCGCAAGGCAAGCTCGAGCCGAACCAATATGTAGACGTCGGCACCCAGGTTTCCGGCCAGCTTAAAAAGATTTACGTGCAGATCGGCGACACGGTAAAAAAAGGCCAGCTCGTCGCCGAAATCGATCCGCGCGTTTATCAGTCGCAGGTCGAGGCGACGGAAGCGCATATCGGAAGCCTCAAAGCGCAGCTTGCGCAGCAGAAGGCTGCCGCCGTGCTCGCGCAGCAAAATTTGAAGCGCAACGAAAACCTGATCGCGGCCGACGCCGTCAGTCGCCAGGCGCTGGAAGAAACGCAATCGCAGTCGGCAGTCGCCGAGGCGCAGGTGCAGTCGCTCGCGGCGCAGATCAAGGAGAGCCAATCCAACTTGGAAGGCATTCAGACCAACCTGGGATTCACGAAAATCTATGCGCCGATGTCGGGGACCGTGACGACCATGCCCGCGCGCGAGGGCCAGACCTTGAACGCGAACCAGACGGCGCCGGTCGTCATGCAGGTCGCCAATCTCGACCTCATGACCGTGCGCGCGCAGGTCGCGGAGGCCGACGTGCCGAGGCTGAAAGAAGGCATGCCGGCTTACTTCACCACCCTCGGAAACAACGAGCGGCGCTGGCAGGGCAAGGTCCGGCAGATTCAGCCCGCGCCCGAAGTCGTCAACGACGTCGTGCTCTACGACGTGCTGATCGACGTAAAAAACGAAGGACGGCTGCTCATGACCGGCAGCACGACGCAGGTCTTTTTCATCCTCGGCAAGGCGGACAACGCGACGATCGTTCCGGCCGAAGCGTTAACCCGCCGCGCGCCCGATCAGGATAACGATCAGGGCAAGGCTTACCGGGTAACCGTCGCGAACACCGACGGCGACCGCGGAGAGCAGCGCGTGATCCACGTCGGTCTTGTCACGCGCGCGCAGGCGCAGGTGACCGACGGGCTTAAGCCAGGCGAGCGCATGCTGCTGCCGCGCCAGGAAGGAGCGTCGCCGCCCGCGACGCAACAGCAGAATCAGCGGCGGCCGGGATTCACGCGGGGGCCGCAGTTATGACGACGAACGAAATCATCCTGGAGCTGCGGGACGTTCACAAAGAATACGCCAACGGCGACGCTGTCGTCCGTGCCCTCGACGGCGTATCGCTGACGATCCGGCGCGGCGAGTTCGTCGCCATCATGGGTCAGTCAGGCTCGGGAAAATCGACATTGATGAATATCATCGGCTGCCTCGACCGGCCGAGTTCCGGCAGCTATACCGTGCTAGGCGAGGAGGCGGCGCGGCTTTCGGCCGATGAGTTGGCGGCGCTCCGCCGCGAGACCTTCGGGTTCGTCTTTCAGCGCTACAACCTGCTCGCGACGGCGACCGCCGGCGAGAACGTCGAGATTCCCTCGGTGTATGCCGGATTGCCGAAACATAAGCGGTCGGCGCATGCCGTCGGCCTGCTCGAGCGGCTCGGACTCGCCGACCGTACCGGCCATCGCCCGGCGGAGCTTTCCGGCGGACAACAGCAGCGCGTCGCGATCGCGCGCGCGTTGGTAAACGATCCGCCGGTCATTCTCGCCGACGAGCCGACGGGTGCGCTCGACAGCAAGAGCGGCGAAGAAGTGCTCGCACTTCTCAAAAAACTACACACTGAGGGCAGGACGATCATCCTGATTACACATGCCGAAAATGTCGCGCGCCACGCCAGCCGCATCGTCCAGATCCAGGACGGCAAGATTCTTTCCGACACAGGCGCACCGGCCGCGGCCACAGCGCCCTCGCCGGCTGAGCGCCGCGATTACAACGGCGGCGCGCCACTCCTCGCGAGCATACATGAAGCGCTCGTGACCGCATGGCGCTCGCTGCAGGTGAATCTCTTTCGCACCGTGCTTACGCTGCTCGGCATCATCATCGGCGTCGCCGCGGTT
>DATFWH010000139.1:0-14945 GCA_035259465.1 Binatia bacterium | reverse complement strand
GTCTAGCCGTCGGCGGCGCCGGCCTTCCCGGAACTTATCTGTTACCGAAGGCGCTCAGCATGTTCAAAGCAAAATATCCCAAGCTCGACATTTACATGAAATTCGGCGTTGCGGGCAGCATCGAACAACTGCTCCAGGAAGACGCGATCGAGATCGGCATGTTCAGCCGCGAGCCGCGCGTCCGCGGCCTCGTCACCGATCCGTACGGCTCTTCGGAGATGATCGTCGCGGCGCCGCCGCGCCATCCGCTGACCGCGAAGCGCCGGGTGAGCATCGAAGAGCTCGCCGGCGAGCCTTTCGTGCTGCGCGAGCCCGAGTCGTCGGGCACCGAACTCGTGCGCCGATTCTTCAAGAATCGCCGACTCGACATCAAGGTCGCCATGGAAGTGTCCAGTCATGAATCGATCAAGATCGCCGTCGCCGAGGGACTCGGCATCACCGCCATCGGCCGGCGCTGGATCGATAATGAAGTCGCGCTGGGACAGATCACGATTCTCAAGGTGCCGGACTTTAAGCTTTCGATTCGTCACCGGATCGTCCAAAGGGCCGGCCGGCCCCTGTCGCACGCGGCCAGGACATTTCTTCAATTTCTCAAAAAACACCGGTCCGAGATGAACCGGCTCGTCGCCTAACATTTCAATTCATTTGCCAGGCGGCGCGCAAATGTTAATATTCGGTCTTCGAACCAAAATTGAACCGAAACCCCTAGCCTAGAAAAACGATCTCATGGCAAAAATCGTCGTCACCGGCGGCAGCGGCATGCTCGGCACCGAAGTGATCCGCGAGCTGCTCGCGCACGGCTTCGATGTCCTGAGCGTCGACCGCGCCGCGCCGAAGCAAGACGTCTGCGCGTCGGCGATCGTCGATCTCACGCGCGAGGACGAAGTCACCGAGGCGTTACGCGGCGCCGACGGCGCCGTGCATCTCGGCGCCTATCAGGCGCCCGGCATCGTCTCCGATCCGCAGACTTTTTCTAATAATACGACCGCCAGCTACAACGTTCTCCACGCCGCCGCTGCAAACGGCGCGCGACGCGTCGTACTGGCCTCCAGCACCGCGGCGTTCGGTTTTCTCTACGCGCGAAAACCGTTCGCGCCGGATTACCTGCCTCTCGATGAGAATCATCCATGCCGGCCGCAGGACCCGTACGGCCTTTCCAAAGTCGTCGCCGAGGCGACCGCCGACGCCTTCGTGCGCGTTTACGATTTGGCGGTTGTCAGCCTGCGTTTTCCAGGCGTCAACTTCGAGCCAGACTTCCACGGCTTCGCCGAGCGTTTTCAAGACCCCGGCGTCAAGCTCGGGCGCGTCTGGAGCTATATCGATGCGCGCGACGCGGCCGCGGCGTGCCGCCTCGGGCTCGAGACGCCTCGCCGCGGCCATACGGTGCTCGTCGCCGCGGCGCCGACGAGCACGGTCGCCGAACCAACGGACGAGCTGTTGCGCCGCTATTTTCCCGGCGTGAAAAAAGCGCGCGTTGCGCTCGGCGGAAACTGGAGCGGCGTCGATTCGACGCGCGCACGCGAGGTTCTTGGCTTCCAAGCGCGGCATGTGTGGGAAAAATATCTGCGCTAGGCGCCGCCGTGTCGTCAAGTAAAACTCAATCCGTCGCTAAATAGTTTGAAATTGACATGATGTGCGCGCCTGCCTATTCTCATTGCAAGCGATGGGCAGGCAGAAAGAAAAAATCACGCTCGCCGATCTCGCCCGCGTCAGTGCGGGCACGGCGGCCGGCGAATGGTTTCGCCGCTACTGGCTCGCCGTCGCGAGCACGGCCGATCTGCAGGACATTCCGCTCGCGCTCAAAATTCTCGGTGAAGAGCTCGTTTTGTTCCGCGACGGCCGCGGCGAGGTCGGCTTGATCGGCCTCCACTGCCCGCATCGCGGCACGTCGCTCGAATACGGCGACATCGAAACGGGCGGCATCCGCTGCCCGTACCATGGCTGGCTGTTCGATGTGTCCGGACAATGCCTCGAGCAGCCGGCGGAGCCGGACGATCGCTTCGCACGCAAAGTCAGACACGTCGCCTATCCGGTGCGCGAGCAGGGCGGCCTTTTCTTCGCCTATCTCGGACCGGACCGCGACGATCCGCCGCCGCCGCCCAAGTATTTCGCGCTCGTCGACGATGCGGGGGAACGCTCGCTCGAAGCGACACGCCGTTACGATTACAACTGGTTCAACTTCATCGAGAACGGCGCCGACCCGGTGCACTTCTCGATCCTTCACCGCAGCGATCCCAGCGACGGCACGTGGCGCAGCTGGTTTTTCGATTTCAAAAACATTCCGTACTTCGACGCGGTCGAGACGAGCTACGGCATGAAAGTCGTCTCCCGCAAGCCGGGGCCGACGCCGGACACGGAATACGTCGACGAGAAGAGCTTCGCGCTGCCGAGCATCCTGCAGATCGGCGACACCGAGTTCACGCATTTCAAGCAGCCGCGCGAAGCGCTCAAGCTGGGCTCGCACAACCGCCATTTCATGTTCCTCACGCCGAACGACGACGAGCACTTCACGCTGTTCACGGTCAATTACTATACCGGCCCCGACCGCGAATTTTTTAAAAAACTCGCGCCGTCGCGCGAGCTGACGGCGCGGGAAGAGAGAAGGCCTTACGATGACCGACGCTTCGCGCCGTTTCGCGGCAGCGTTCGGCGCGAAGACATCGCGTGCCAGGGCACACAGCCGCTCGTCGGCGCGCGCAAAGAGCAGCTCGCGACCTCCGACAAGGGCGTCATGATGCTGCGGAAATTGATTCTCGAAGGCGTGCGGGCCGTCGCCGACGGGCGCATGCCGAAAGGCGCCGCCGGAGGCGGCGTGGTAGAGATCGATTCGTTTACCGGCATTCGCGCGAAGGGAAGCTTGTGAAGCGCGCGCTGCCGCCGGCCATTTTTCTGTTATTTTATCTTTGCGCGACGGCCTCGGCCGCGCCGATTCACGTCGCCTACAGCGCGATCAGCGGCGCTATGGCGCCGCTTTGGGTCGCGCAGGACGGCGATTACTTCCGCCGCGAGGGACTGGAGACTCAGCTTCTTTATATCGGCGGCGGCTCGCTGCTCATCCAGTCGATGATCGGCGGCGATGTGCAGTTCGCCTACGGTCCGTCGGTGCCGGTTGTCAACGCTTCGCTCCGCGGCGCAGACCTCGTGCTCATCGCCAACACCGGCAACGCGATGGTCTTCTCGATCATGTCGCGCCCCGAGCTCAAGAATCCCGCCGACTTAAAAGGCAAAAAGATCGGCGTCACTCGCCTCGGCGGCTCGACCGATCTCGCGCTCGATTTCGCGCTCGAGCGCTGGGGTGTCGCGCGGCGCGACCTGACGGTCGTGCAGACCGGCGGCATGCCGGAGAGCCTTGCCGGCGTCGCCACCGGCGCGCTCGACGCCTCCGTGCTCTCGCCGCCGAGCAACTTCCGCGCGAAAAAATCCGGGCTTTACGAACTCGCGGACGTCGGACAGATGGGCATCGTTTTTCCCAACACGCCGATGTCGGCCCGGCGGAGCTACATCCGGTCGAATCGCGACACCGTGCTCAAGTTTCTGCGCGGCTTTAGCGCCGGCGTCCAGCGGCTCCGAATCGACCGCGACTTCAGCATGAAGGTGCTGTCGCGCTACACGCGCGTCACTGATCCCGAGATTCTGGGCGAGCTGTATCAAGTCTTCGGCGTGCGCCATGTCGGCGATCCGATCTCCTACGTGCGGCTCGAGGGGGTCGAGCGCATCTTGAAAACCATCGATATTCGCGAAGCGCGCGAAGCCAGAGCCGCCGACTTCATCGACAACACGCTGCTCAAGGAAATCGAGCAGAGCGGCTTTTTCCGCAAGCGCTGACCGCAGTGAAGACGATCGTTACCGGCGGCGCGGGCCGGCTCGGCCGCTACGTCATTGAGGAGCTGCTCGCGCACGGCGTCGAGGTCGCCGCGATCGACGTCGAGAAGCCGGCGGGAATGAAGTGCGAATTTATCGCCGCCGATCTTACAAACGTCGATAAGCTGAGAAATATCTTCGCCGGCGCCGAAACGGTCGTTCACCTCGCGCGCCGGCGCTTTCTTTACACGGAGAACGGCTACGACGCGGCGAGCGGGACGTGGAAGACACCGGACTTGGCCGGCGACGCCGAGCGCTTCAACGCTAATACGGCGATGACCTACAACGCACTGGCGACGGCCGCGGAAGTGGGCGTAAGGAAGGTGGTCTGCGGCTCGAGCCTCGCGGTGTACGGCTTCTATTATCCGTCGGCCGCCGTCGCGCCGGAGTACGTGCCGATCGACGAGAAGCATCCGCGGCGGCCGCACGATCCCTACGGCTTATCCAAGCTCGTCGGCGAGCACATGTGCGACGCCTTCAGCCGCAAGGCAGGACTCCGCATCGCCAGCCTGCGCTTCTCGGGAATCTATGCGCGGGAGAACGCGCGCGTGCTCGCCGAGCGGCGGAAGAATCCCATCGTCCGCGGCGCCGGGGCGCTGTGGAGCTATGTGGACGTGCGCGACGCAGCGGCGGCGTGCTGGTGCGCGCTGGAAGCGGACTTTTCCGGCCATGAAAGTTTCAACATCTGCGCGCCGGCAACCATCATGGACGAGCCGACCGCCGAGCTCGTCCGGCGCTTCTGGCCGCAGGCGAAAAATATCGACGTACGCCTGGAAGGCAACGCTTCCGGGTATGCGACGGCTAAAGCGGCGCGGCTGCTCGGCTTCACGGCGCGCCGGCGATTTCACGACGGCATTCTCGATTAATTATCTCGGAGGCTAAATGCAAAGCGAAAGACCTTACGATCCCAAACCGTACGAAGGCAAAACCTCGTTCGACCAGTTTCTCGACTGGGAAGAGCTGCCGGTGACGAAAAACTTCGTCGTCGGCGATATCCGCAAGCTCGAAGTCGCGCCGTGGCGCCGCCGCGGCGGCCGCGCGCACTACATCATTCTCGGCCATCCCAAGGAGCCGCCCAACTCGGCGGCCTACGTCTGCGAGATCCCCCCGGGCGAGAGCCTCAAACCGCAGAAGCAGATGTTCGAGGAGATGATTTACGTCTTAAAAGGCCGCGGCGCGACGACCGTATGGCTCGACGGCGGTAAAAAACAGACGTTCGAATGGCAGGAGCGCTCGATGTTCTCGGTCCCGCTGAACGCCTGGCACCAACACTTCAACGGTCAGGGCGGCGAGACTGTGCGCTATATCGGCTACACCAACATGCCGATGGTCTTCAACATCTACCACAACTACGACTTCGTCTTTAATAATCCGCATCAGTTCCTCGACCGCTATCACGGCGAGGAGGACTATTTCAGCGGCAAAGGCGTCGCCGTCACCGAGCGCCGCGTGTGGGACACGAGCTTCATCGCCGACATCGAGAAGCTCAATTTCCACGACTGGACCAAGAAAGGTCCGGGAGCGACCAACGTCGAGCTCGAATTTTGCGACAATATCATCTCCGCGCACATCACGCGCTCGCCTGTCGGCGCGTACAAGAAAGCGCACCGCCACGGGCTCGGCGCCGACATCCTCGTGCTCGAAGGAAAGGGCTACTCGCTCATGTGGCTCGAAGGCGCGCCGCTGGAGCGCTACGACTGGGGCGAATTCAGCATGTTCTCGCCGCCGCACATGTGGTTCCACCAGCATTTCAACACGGCGAAGGAGCCGCTAAAGATGCTCGCCTTCAAGCCGTTCGGCCAGAAATATCAGGTCATGGACTACGATCGCCTATTCGAGAGCACGAAGGGCGGCGGCCATCTGATCGAGCTCGAGGACGAAGACCCGAAGGTGCGTCAAATGTTCCAGGCGGAGCTGAAGAAAGAAGGCGTACAGTTCAACATGCCGCCGGTGAAGTACCGGCGCCAGGAGTTTTGATGCAAAAGAAATTTTTGGCTTTCCTGTTCGTCGCATTTCTCCTGATCACCGTCCCAGCGCCGGCGCAGGAGCGCGTTGTTCTCGGCTACAGCGGAGTCGGCTCGGGCGAGGAGGTGCATCATCTCGCGAAACAGCTCGGCCTGTTCAAGAAGTACGGCCTCGACGTCGAGATCGTCTACATTCCCGGCGGTTCGACGGTCGTGCAGGGCATGGTCTCCGGCGAGATCCAGTTCGGCCGCGGCTCGCCGAGCGAAGTCGTCAGCGCGAACCTGGCCGGGTTTCATCTCAAGATGATCGCCGCGCTGATCAATAAATTCGTTTACACCTTCGTCACGCCGCCGTCGATCACGAAGCCGGCGGACTTGAAGGGCAAGAACGTCGCGATCTCGCGCTTCGGCTCGGGGTCGGACTTCATCACGCGCATGGCGCTCAAGTCCTGGGGCCTCGATCCGGCGAAGGACGTGACGATCCTCCAGGTCGGCAATTCGCCCGACCGCCTCGCGGCGATCGCCGGCGGCAAGGTGCACGGCTCGATCCTGTCCCTGTCGCAAACGCCGCGTGCGAAAAAGCTCGGGCTTCGCGTGCTCGCCGATCTCTCGCAGATCGACGCCGACTACCCGCAGGGCGTGACATACGTCACCACCACGTTTATCGACAAGCGGCCCGACGTCATCCGCAGCTTCATGAAGGCCTACGTCGAGGCGATCGCTATGTTCAAAACCAACCGCCCCGCGGCCTATGGCGTCATCGAGAAGAACACCGGCCTGAAGGACAAGGCAGAGATCGAGGAATACCACGCCGTGCTCACGAAAAATTTTCTCCTGAGCTACCCGCTGCCGACGGTCGCGGGTATGAAGACCGTGCTCGACGACCTCGGGAGCAAGAATCCCAAAGTACGCGAGTTGAAACCCGAGGACCTGATCGATACCCGGTTCCTGAGGGAACTGAAAGACCCGGGGTTCGTGAAATAATCAGCTCGCGTAGAGCTGATCGATGAAGCCGCTGTCGTCGATCTCGCGCAGATAATGCAGGTCCCACGGCTCCATCGGCGAGATGTTGCCCATGTTGGGATCGTGCGCGGCGTCGAGCTCGAAGACGTTCTGGATCGCCGCGGGCAGCGGATAAGGCTTGGCGAGGAGCAGCTTCGCCCACTCGCGCTGCAGATGGACGAAATAGGCGCGGTCGTCGAGCGTGTAGCGCTTCGAGAGATTCTTTTGCAGGATATCCGCGACCTGGTCCGGCTCCGTCTTGAAAAAGTGAATTGCGTCGATCAGCGCCTTCAGGAATAGAATCACCGTCTCGCGGTTGTCGCGGATGTAATCCGTCGTCGTGAGGATCGTCGTGTTGTGGATTACCGGCCGCTCCGGCAGCGCAATGATTTTCAGGCCCTTGTTCTTGGCGTAGAGATCAAACGGCATGTCGACGAGCGCCGCGGCGGCCTTGCCCGCCACCACGGCGTCGACGTAGCGCGTGAGATTGCCGCTCATGCTCTCGATCGCCTTAACCTTGATCTCATCTTTCTTGAAACCGAGCTGCCGCAGAATCGCCTTCAGATTTCCCGTGACGCACGGCGCTTTCGAGTGGCAGACGATTGGCTTGCCGCGCAGCTCGTCCACGCTCTTGAGCCCGGCCCGGCCGACCAGCCGGTCGTCCCAGCGGTTCTGCGTCTGCGCCAGATAGACCAGCCGCTTATGGCCCTTGGAGCGCTCGCGGTAGGTCTCGTGGTGCAGTCCCGAGACGAAATCCACCTCGCCCGCGTAGACGAGCTTGGTCCGGTGCCCCATCGTCGGCGCGTGCGCCCCGCCGACGATCTCGAGCTCGATCTCGAAGCCGTACTTCTTCGTCACTCCGGATTCCTTGAAGATCGTGAGCAGCGGCAGATGCGACGAATCGCTGGCGAGCAGCGCGAGTGAACGCATGAAAAAAAACTCCTTCTGTGGTGTCGACGGAAATTTGTATGACAGATCGTGCGGGGAAGCAAACTCAGAATCGTCGGGGGTTAAGAAGGCAAGCGCTTACTAAGACCTTTAATGTACGAATAATGTACGAGCGGCAGGCTCGTGCTCGGATGTCTACAACGATTTCCGGTGCATTTCTTTCAGACTTTCGTCTTCATCCGATGTCGGAGTCACGTATGCTCTGCAGGAGCTCAGCGCGGTAAGCGCGAGGGAAAGAGCCAAGGCCAGGTATCGCAAGCGCTTCGCCATAGCGCTAATCACTCTACCTTCTTTCCCATCTCCTTCAAGACCTCTCTCATGATCCCGAAATCGAAGACGTCGTCGACGGCGACGTTCTTCTTGGTCTCGACGTTCCAGCGCGTGCTCTCCAAAACTTTTTCCAACGTGGCGCGCGAGACGATTAAATTCCGGCTGTAGTTCTTGCCGTTCGCCCTGTACGCCTCCTCGGCCGCGGCGGGCGTCGAGCGCCCCCAGGCGGCGAGGTCTTTGATCGCGCCCCTGGGATTGTCGAGGATGAACTGGTTCGCTCGGTAAAGCGCGCGCAGGACCTTCTTTACCTCGTCGCGCTCGTTCTTCAATTTATTCTCGTGCAGGCCGACGCCGTTCACCGGAAACGGGAACAGCGTGCCGACTTCGAGCAGGCGCTTGAAACCCATCTTCTCCGCCAGAACGTCTCCTGGCGGCGTCACGAGCGCCGCCTGCACGACGCCGGATTGCAATTGTGCGAGGCGGCCGGAGCTGGAACCCGCGGCGGTGAAGCCGATGTCGCTCTTGGGGTCGAGGCCGTAGTGCGCCGCGGTCAGGCGCGCGAGGATATCGGTCAGCGAGCCGTAGGAGCTGATCGCCGCCTTCTTGCCCTTGAGATCGGCGAATTTCTGGATCGAAGGATGGACGACGAACACGTGGTTCGGCCGCTCGATCAGGATCGCGGCGACCTTCATCGGCAGGCCGCGCAGGTTGCCGGTCACGATCGACTGGAGAATCAGATTATAATCGATGTTGCCCGCCGCGAGCGCGGCGACCGAGACGTTCGCCGTGATCTGGACCAGCTCGACGTCGAGCCCTTCCTCTTTGAAATAGCCCTCGTACTGCGCGACGCCGCCGGAGAGAAACGACATGTCGGGATTCGAGATCGCAATGTAGATTTTCTTCGCGTGCGCGGGAAGCGGCAACAGAGCGAAGACAACGAGAGCGAGAAGCGTGAGTCGGATGAAAAGTTTCATGAAAGCACCTGCTTCCCCCATTTCTCCTTCACCTTCCGCGCTAAATCCTCGGGCACCTTGACCGACGGCGGGAAGTCCTTGATCCAGTCGTACGGGCGGCAGGCGTCGATGATCGCACGCGAGTTGAAGCTCGCCGCCTTGTCCTTGCGGCTCTTGGGGAGAATCGGATCGAGCGGGCTGCTGAGACATCGGCGCACGATCTCGATGTCCTCGATCGGGTCGCAGCGCGTCGTCATCGCCCACAGCACGTCCTTCATGTCGCTCGGGTCAATGTCCTCGTCGACAACGATCGTGAAGCGGCCGAGATACGCGGCGGCGTGCACCTGCGAGGCGAGCACGCCCGCCTGGCGCGCGTGACCGGGATAACGCTGCTTGATCGACACGACCGTCCAGAGACGCGTGTTCCCTTCCGGCGGGCACCAGACGCCCTGAATGTCCGGCACGCCCGCGCGCTCCAGCTCCTCCCAGATCATGGCGGAGCGCCAAAAGCTCTTGTAGAATGTCGCCTCCGTCGGCGGCTTGCTCGGCGGCGCGCCGGTCATGATCGGATCGTTGCGGTGATAGATGCGCCGGATCTTGATCACCGGCTCGGTGCGCGACGAGCTCGCATAGTAGCCGGTCCATTCGCCGAACGGCCCCTCCTCGCGGCGCTCGTCGGGCAGACATTCGCCCTCGATGATCATCTCGGCGCTCGCGGGCACCGGGAGCCCGCTCCGCTCGAGCCGCACGACGTCGATCGGCGCGCGGCGCAGGCCGCCGGCGAAATCGTATTCTGAGAGTCCGTAGGGCACCTCGAACGCCGAAGCCATGAAGATCAGCGGGTCGTAGCCGATAGCGACCGCGACGGGGAAAGGCCGGTTCTCGGCGAAGAACTTTTCCATCTGGATACGGCCGTGGCGTCCCGGGGACATGTAGAGGCCGAGATTTTTTCCGTCCTGAATCATGATGCGGTAGGTGCCGATGTTGACCCAGCCCTCCTGCGGGTCCTGGGTGATCGTCAGATGCGCCGTTCCGATGTAGCGGCCGCCGTCGCCGATGTTGTAGCGCGGCGTCGGGAAAGCGAGCACGTCGAGGTCCTTCTCCTCGAGCACGTTTTCCATGAACGGCGCGCTCTTGACCGCGCGCGGCGGAATCGGCTGCATGTCCTTGATGCGATGGCGCCAGGTCTTGACGAACTCCATCGGCGGCAGATCGACCGGCATGTCGGTCGTGAGCGCGACGCGCTTCATCGAGTTGAGCAGGCCGACGGCGAGACGGCGGCCCTTGGGATAATCCTTGATGTCGTCGAAGACGATGCACGGCGGGACCTTTGATTCCTTGCGCGCCATCTCGGTGATCGCGCCGATCTCGAGATCCCAGTCGGCGCCCTCGACGGTCTTCAATTCCCCGAAGCCGTCGACCTGCTTGAGCCAGTCGCGTAAATCCGTGTAAGCCATTTCGTTCTCCTTAACGCTGTTTCTGAAAAACTCCGTCGCGCTCGAGCTCGGCGATCAGGCTGTTGTCGATGAAGTCGCCGGCCTTCGCGTTCGCGCCCTTCATCTCGGAGCGCAGCACCTCTTCGACCGCTTCCGGCTTTACTGTAGGAATCGATTCGAGATGCTTGACGCCGTAGATGCGGTAGAGCTCGGAGAGAATCTCCGGGTCCTGCATCTTGGTGTACTTCGCGTAGAGCTTCATCGCGCCCTCGCGGTCGCTCTTGATGCGCTGGATGCCTTCGATGTAACCGCGGAGAAAGCGCAGCGCGACGCCGCGGTTCTTGTCGAGAAAGCTCTGCGTCGTCGCGACCGGCGAGTTGGGATAGAGGAGCGGCAGATCGGCGAAGTCGACCATCTCCTTGAGCCCCATCTTGGCCGCCGCGAGGTTGGTCGGCGGCGATATCACGCCGGCATCCACGCTTCCCGCCGTGATCGCGCCGAGAAGCTGCGGCATACCGCCGGTCTGGAGCACGGCGACGTCAGCGCCGCGTTTCAAATTGAATTTCTTAAGTGCCAGGTCGAGCGCGAAGTCGGTCGACCCGCCGAGGCGCGTGACGCCGACCCTCCTCCCCTTCAAATCGGCGGGCGATTTGATCTCCGGCTTCGCCATCAGCGTGAACACGAGCCGGTTGATCGTGTTGGCGATCATCTTCAAGTCCGCACCGCGCATCGATGCCTGCATGACCGCGCTCGCGCCCAAGCGAACGAACTGGACGTCGCCGCCGAGGAGCGCCTGCGTCACGACCGACCCGCCGCCGATGTAGAGAAGCTCCACGTCGAGCCCCTGGCGCTTGAAGAGGCCGAAGTCGCTCGCGGCCCAGAGCGGTCCCATCGCGCCGCTGATCGAGCTGTACGCGACGCGGATCGGCTCGGCATTTCCCCGCGCCGCCAGAAATGCGGCGAGGACAAGAGCGATGAGAATCGAACGAAGGAAAACTTTCATCACTTACATGGATATCACTTCTTTGGCGCGAGTATCGCCTTCAGCTTCGCCTCGGTATTCTGGTCGATCTCGTAGAGACCGGCGAAGGTCTTGGCGATCGTCGGCCCGTCGATCGGGTCGATGTCGAGATCGGATTTTTTCGCCTCGACCAGAAGGTCCGGGTCCTTGAGCGTCTGTATGAAAGCGTTCTGCAATAGCTTCACGCGCTCGGCCGGCATGCCCGGCGGCAGGGAATATGGGAACTGCGCCACGTGCGCATTGTCGGCGACCCTGAGCAGCAGCTTCGCCTCGTCGGTCTTGGCGTACTTGATCGCGAGCGGCACGTTTTTCAATTCGGGATTCTGCTTCAGCGTCACGAGCAGCACCGAGCGGATTTTTCCGCTATCGAAGGCCGGCCGCCAGACGGTCTTGACGGTCTGCCACGAGCCGCAGTAGCCGTCGACCTCGCCCGACTCGACGGCGAGGCGCGCGTCGGCGCCGCCTTTGTAGCCTTCGACGACCTGGAGCGGCAGATTCAGCGCGTCCTTGAGGAGCTTCGGCACGTCGGAAGTGCTCGTGCCGGGGCCGATCGAAGCGATTTTCATCGGGCGCTTCGACGCGAACCAGTCATCGACCGTTTTAATGCCGCTCTGCGCGTTGAAGGTGCAGAGCGTGTCGTACGGGCTCGGCACGCCCAGGTAGCCGAACTTGCGCCCGTCGAATTTCACCGCTTCGTTGCCCATGATCTGCTGGAGGATCAGCGGCGCGGCCCACGCGCCGATCGTAAGGCCGTCGGGCTTCGCCTGGTTGTAGAGGAAATTCGCCGCGATGATGCCGCCGGCGCCGGTCATGTTCTCGACGATGACCGTCGGGTTGCCCGGGAGGTGCTTGCCCATGTGGCGGCCGATCATCCGGCTGTAGAGATCGAACGAGCCGCCGGCGGAGTAGCCGACGACGATGCGCACGGTCTTGTCCTTGTAGAAATCCTGCGCGCCGGCCGGCGCGGCGAGGAGCATCGCTAGACATAACCCGGCGATTACTTGTAACGCTTGAACAGTTGAACTTCTCAACCGCATGTGACCTCCTTGGCCGTTTAGCCGCGTCCGACGAATGGGATCGCCTTCCCTTCCGTGCGCTCGAGATATCTGACGAAGCGGTACTTATTTTCCGCGAGGTCGATCGTCGGCCGCGGGATCTCGCGATGGAGCAGGCTCTCCTCGACCTTGCAGACCACGAAGCGAAAGCCGCGCTTGTTCAGCATGGCGACGCCGTCCTTCTTGAACGCCCGCGCGCTGCGGATCGTGGCCGCATTCCGAATGCCGGCGGCCTTTGCGAGCGCTTCGAGATTTGCGCGGCTGCCGGTTGCCGTCGGCTCACTAATGCGGCTGCCGCTGTAAACTCCGTTGTCGAAGACGTACACGACGAGATCGGCCGGATTCAAGCGCGCGAGCGTCGGCAGATTGAACAGCGAGAGCAGCACGCTGCCGTCGGATTCCAGCACGACGACCTTGCGGTGCGGCAGCGCGAGCGAGAGGCCCGCGCCGACGCCGAGCGCGCAGCCCATCTGTCCCAACAAGAGATTGCCGTCGCGCTCGGATAAATGGCTCCACTCGATGCGCTGCCCGCTCTGCGACGTCACGACCAGGTGGTCGGTCATGAGCGGGGCGAGCATCTTGAGGCATTCGCCGCGCGTCACAGCGAAAAGTCTCCCGCGAACAACAGCGCCGACGGCCCGCGCAGCGCGTTGGCCGAGCGGACGGCGTTCTTGATTTTCGTCTCCAGGCCGTCGCCGCTCTCGATCACCTCGTGCGGGATCGCGAGCGCCTCGAGCACAGGGCGCGCGTATGCGCCGATCGTGGAATAGAGAAAGCTGTTGCGCTGGTCCTGGAAGCCGCCGAGAAATCCTACGACGAGCAGCAGCGGCACGCCGAGCTGCTTGCCGACGGTCACGAGCGAGTAGCACGAGACGTAAATTCCGGTGCTCTCAATGTAGCATGCGGCCTGTTTGCCGCCGAGCGTGGCGCCGGCCGCGATCGTCACCGCCTCCTGCTCGCTGGAGACGGGCGCGAGTTGGAACGACGAATCTTTTCGCATCAGCGGCAATATCTGGCTGAGGCGCGTCTCGGGCAGATAGCTGACGAAGTTGACGCCCGCGTCGCTCAACCCTGCGACGAGCCGCTTGGCGAGTTCCGGTTCCATAGGTTAGCGCGCCGACGACGGCTTATCTCGGATTACGCCTCGGGCAGCACGCCAGCTTCTTTGAGTTCCTTGAACAGCTGCTCGCGCGCATCTTTCGGCATCGGCTGCGTTTCCCATTTTGGGAAGCGCTTGACCGCGAAGCCGCGCATGCGGAAGACCTCGCCGAGCGCCGTGCGTCCATACTTGCGCAGCGCCGTCGCGACGAGCCGCGCCGCCGTGTTCACGCGCTGCTGCAGGCCGACCGCCTGATCGAATCTTTTCTCGTCGAGCGCGCGCCAGAGGCTCACCGACAGCTCCGGCAGGAAGCTCGTCAGCGGATTGATCATGCCGGCGAGGCCGAACGGCACGAGCCCGAAAAGATCGGCGTTGCCGGTGAAGACGGAGACGTCGGGCGGAAACAGGCGAACGTATTCTAGCAGCGCGCCCGCGCCGTACGCGACCTTGATGCCGCGTATCGTCGGGATCTGCTCTTTCATCCGCTTGGCGAAATCCGGCGGCACTGAGATGCCGGAGTATTTCGGATTTTCGTAGATGTAAATCGGCAGGCTGACTGCCTGCGCGACCTGTTTGTAGTGCGCGACTATCTCGTACTCGCTGTGATCGGAGTAATAGTACGGCGGCACGATTGCCACTGCGTCGGCCTTGTGCGCCGCGGCATGCTCGGCCAATTCCACAGTGCTTTGTGCATCCGCGGTGCCGACGTGGATCACCACTGGAACACGCGACTTCGCCTGATCGAGCGCAATCGCCGCTGCCTGTTTTCGCTCTTCGATTGTCATCGCCGGGCCTTGCCCCGTGGATCCGAGGACAAAAAGACCCTGTACGCCGGCTTTGATGTGAAAATCGACGAGCGCGCGCATGATCTGCTCGTCGAGCCGGACCCTTTCATCGAATGGCGTGATGATCGGCAGCAATACTCCTCGGATCATAAGTGTCCCCTTTCAGACTGAGGTAAGGACGAGAGATTTTTCGTCCCTACCGGCCTCACCCCGACTTGCGTATCCAATCGAACCACGGCGTCGGCCTTGTGCGCCACCAAGCCCTTGGGCCGGCCGCCGTCCAATGCCGTGTTGATCGCATCGAGAACGATTTTGCGAAATTTGATGACGCCACGATCAGATGAGCCAAGTTGCTCCGATCTTTCGCCGAGCAATCCCTGCGTCCCCTGGGTGATGATATCTTCCTGACGGATATTGCCCTTGTACGGCATGTATTTTCGCTTGTCGTAGGACTTCACTTCCTGCACCGGTGTCTCTCGAGAACGCATCTCCTTGAGTCGGTCAAAGAAATTTTCCACCGGCCCAACGTAATTGTCGGCAGTGAAAAGCAT